>JBGOTX010000035.1:0-9598 GCA_041476705.1 Candidatus Zixiibacteriota bacterium | reverse complement strand
CACAAAAATGCGGCGCGTGTTATTCGGATCGATGATGACCCGCCCGATCCGGTAACTGTTGGGTAGTCCCACCAATTGCCAGGTCGAACCGGCATTGATGGAACGATATATCCCCGAACCTTCATAAGTGTCGAACGCCGGATTGGCTTCACCCGTACCGACAAACAAAGTGTCCGGATTACTCGGATTGATGGCGATATCGCCAATCGAATATGCACCGGTGGCATCAAATACCGGCGTCCAGTTGATCCCATAATTCGTGGATTTGAATACGCCGCCGGCCGCCGAAGCCGCATACACCGTGCCGGGCGAAGACGGGATCGCCTCAACGTCGGTGATACGACCGGGAATATTCTCGGGACCACCCAGCGTCCAGACTGACACAGCCGAAGGCGAGCGTTTGAATGAGGCCTCGGCCATCAGGTTATTGGTATACTTTACCGCCTCCCGATATTTGTCGTTGGAGACCGTGTCATGTGGATACGCCCTCTGCATGTAGAACCAGTCGTTGGGGCGTTGGTCGGCGGTTTTGGGTCTATGTCGTTTCATCTTGAGACGGTAATAATCCTCGACCGGGTCGTGGCCGGACTGGCTCACGGCCGACAATTCTGATAGGTCGCCACCTTTGAAGATTGTGGTACGTGACACCCAGACGAGCCCCGCCAGACAGGCGGCGGCGACGACCAGCCAGACAGCTTTTTTCATCGAACGACTCCCGTGAAAAAGACCAGCGTGAATAGGTACGGTAATTCCCGGCGAATGGTCTACCATGAGACCTACTATAATATGTATAACCGGACGAATTCAGTCAACAACGAATTCCGGTGCGGCCGACCTCCTCACGTTCGCTATTGTGCGCCGGAACATGGAGAGTCTTGTGCACTTGGTGCACAGATTTTGCCGACCCTTCCGCCTCCCGCAGAGCATTTGTCGGCCTAACTGGCTGATTATCAATAGAATGGACTAAAACAGTCCATTCGGCTCCCCCATTTGCTGTTGGCGATTTCTGTTAAACTCGCCGGTATCCTGCCGAATCTCAAGCGCATAAGGAGGGGGAATAATGTTTGGTTATGCGCAATTCATACATGCCGGGGGGGATGGAAAAAGTAGATCGGCTCTCACTGCACGCCGAGTCATGAGGCAATTACTTGATACACATACAATATCTGCTAAACACAGAGCCCAATCTAATCCCGGGCTAACGAGAGGGGTATTCAATGAGTAGTTCAGCAACCCTCGCTGAGACGAGGGGATCCGCCGCGACAGGGGCAACCCGGGCCGGTAAGTATTTGACGTTCCGGTTGGCGGCCGAAGAGTACGGACTGAAGATTCTCAAAGTCCGTGAGATCATCGGCCTCATGCCGATTACCAAGATGCCCGAAGCACCCAGCTATGTCCGAGGCATCATCAACCTCCGTGGTCGCGTCATCCCGGTGCTGGAACTCCGCGCCCGGTTCAGCATGGAGCCGATTCCGGACACCGAGCAGACCTGCATTATCGTGGTCGACCTGTCCTCCGACGGCCGGTCAACGCTGATGGGTATCCTCGTAGATGCGGTCTCCGAAGTGCTGGACATCAAGGAGGACGAGATTCAGGACCCGCCCTCCATGGGCGGCGACCGCGAATGCGATTTCATTCACGGTATTGGCAAGGTCAAGGGCGGGGTGAAAATCCTGCTGGATATCGATAAGGTGATTTCGGTCGGCACGATCGATCAAATGCCGTCGGAATTGTTGGAGGCCGCCGGAGGCGTGGGCGCCGATCAGCAACTGGAAGCGGCGATGGCCTAGATATGAACAAACACACTAGATCATAAATCTTGAGGAGGGCATTATGTGGAAGAACATGAAACTGAGTACGAAACTCATCGGCGGCTTTGTTCTGGTCGGGGTCGTCACCGCGATTGTGGGCGCCATGGGTTATTTCAGCGTCAGCACGGTGAACGGACATGTCACCAATCTGGTAACCCAGTGCGTTGCTTCGGAAAAGTACCTGGGAGAACTCGAAGTACAGGTTGAAAAGATGCGGGTCGTCCAGCGGACCATGCTGGCTTTCGGCATCGATAAGGACAGCCGGACTCGTCAGTACGACTCATTCGAGAAAGCATTGGAAAAGCACAACGAAGCGCTGGCCGCGTATGACAAACTCGAGCGAAACTCTGATGAAGAAAAAGACTGGTCCGAATACAAAGCCGACTTCCAGAAATGGAGCGCCGAAGGCCACGAGTTCATGCAGTTGGCGAAGCGTCTCGACGGTCTTGGCTCCGGCTCCCGCGGCGACGCCTCCGAGGCCCGGTCACTTCAGGATGAAGCTATAAAGCTGGGCATGGGCTCTCTCTACACCAACGGAAAAGAGATGGTGAACTCGCTTGAGGCGCTCGTCGAGACCAATAACAAGTCCGTCGAAGAAGAAGACCATAATGCTGAAGCGGCCGCGACCAGAGCCAATTTTACCATAATCGTTAGCGTGCTCATCGGCGTTATCGGCGCCATTCTTCTCGGCATATTCTTGACGCTGAGCATTACCCGTCCGGTCACCAGAGTGGTGGCAACACTTTCGCAGGGCGCGGAGCAGATTGGTTCGGCCTCCGAGCAGGTAGCGGGATCGAGCCAGTCACTGGCCGAGGGCGCGTCAGAGCAGGCCTCAGCTTTGGAGGAAACGTCTTCCTCGCTGGAAGAGATGGCCAGCATGACCAAGCAGAACGCCGACAACGCCAAACAGGCGAATATCCTCGCCTCCGGGGCCAACACCGCCGCCGACAAGGGCGCGGCCGCCATGTCCGGTATGGCCAAGGCGATTCAGGAGATCAAAAAGTCATCCGACGAAACCGCCAAGATCATCAAGGTAATCGATGAAATAGCGTTCCAGACCAATCTGCTGGCGTTGAACGCGGCGGTTGAAGCGGCTCGTGCCGGTGAAGCCGGTAAGGGATTCGCCGTGGTTGCCGAGGAAGTGCGCAATCTGGCCCAGCGTTCGGCTGAAGCGGCCAAGAACACCTCGGCTCTGATCGAGGGTTCGCAGAAGAACGCCGACAACGGCGTGCGGGCGACCGAAGAGTTCACGGTAATTCTGAGCGAAATCACGACCAGTATCAAGAAAGTCAGCAGTCTGGTGGGTGAAGTGACGGCGGCCAGCGATGAGCAGTCGCAGGGGATCGGTCAGATCACATCGGCAGTGTCGCAGATGGATCAGGTGACCCAGCAAACGGCGGCCAACGCTGAAGAGTCCTCGTCGGCCAGTCAGGAGCTGGCGGCGCAGGCCCAGCAGATGCAGTCGATCGTGATCGAGCTGAACCAGATCGTTCAGGGGGCTGGCGCCGGTCAGCAGACGATGGCGACCGCACAGCACAAAGTTGCGGTCCACCGTCCGATGACGCTGAAGAGCCATCCGTCGCAGGACGCGCACTCGAAACTGCATGCCCTGGCGACCAAGGGCAGAGCTCAGAAACCGGCCCGCAAGCCGAGCGACCGGCCCGAGGAGATTATTCCGCTAGAGAAAGAGGAAATGGCCGCGTTTTAGGTGAGACTGTGCCGTCAGGTGCCCTCACCTGACGGTTCTGTTGGAGAGTGTCAGGCCATGAGGCCTGACAGCGCTGAGAGTTACTTAGGGCCGTCAGGTGTTTCCACCTGACGGCTTTTTCTTTATGCTGTGGTCTCAGCCGAGCCGTTGCCGACCTGTTCGGCCAGTTGGTACCGTCGGTACACGCGGGCATAATGGCCCCCCTTGGCCATCAGATCGTAATGCCGTCCCGACTCGATAATCCGTCCATGCTCGAGTACATAGATCATATCCGCCCGTTCCAGGGTGTCGGGACGGTGCGTGATCAGGACTGCAGTCATCTCCGGCATCACTTCGTGCAGTCGTGCCCACAAGCGGGCCTCGGTGCGGGCGTCGAGCGCCGAGGTACAGTCATCGAGAATGAGCACGCGCGGTTTCCCCACCAGCGCCCGCGCCAGCGCCAGCCGCTGTTTTTGTCCGCCGGAGATCGACATGCCGCGCGTGCCGATCGGTGTGTCCAATCCTTTCGGGAAAGTAGCGATCTCCTCTTTGAGTTGAGCGATATCGATCGCCCACTCGAGCACCGGCTCGGAAATGGCCTCGCGCCCGAACACGATATTGTTTCGCACGGTATCGCTGAATAAAATCGGTTCCTGCGGAACGTACCCGATACCGGCCCGCAAATCCTCCAGTCGATACCGGCGTAGATCGTGTCCGTCGAGCAAGATCGCCCCGCCGGTCGGATCGACCAGACGCGGGATCATATTGACCAGCCAGGTCTTGCCGGAACCGACCTTGCCGACCAGCGCGACCGTCTGGCCGGGTTGTATCTCGAACGAGACGCCGTCTATGATCTTCCGCTCCGAGGTCGCAAATCCAAACTGCACGTTCTCGAACGAAAGGTGCGCTTTCAGATTTCCGTTGCCGGGGAGCGTGCCGTTGTCAATCACCATCGGCGCCACTTTTTCCAGTTCGACCAGGCGGTCAATCGAGACCGCCGACTGCCGCGACTTGACCAGGAACTGCCCAATATCGAACATCGGGAAAACCAGATACACCACGTAGTACACGAACGCCACAAGTTCGCCGACCGACAAGCTCCCACCGATAGCCATCAATCCGCCCGCCAGCGTGACGATGATAATCCCGATCTGCCAGATGTAAAAGTACATCGACTCGACCACGGTATTGGTTCTGATCGTATCGATCTCCGCCTGCTTTCGTTCCTGCAGGGCGGCGTCCACCTTGGCCGTTTGCGCTTGCTCGCGGACATACGCTTTGACTACCCGGATCCCCGACAGGCACGCCTCCATGACATCGGTAAAGTGCGATATCCGCTTCTGCAGATGATCGTACCGTTTATCCAACAGCGACGAGGTCTTGAAGAAAATGACAATCAGGATCGGCAGAGGCCCGGCGCTGTAGAGCGCCAGTTTCGGGTTGATACTGACCATCATGCTCACCGCGAAGATCACCATGAGCATCGCCTCGTAGAACCGGAAAATACCGGAGCAGGCGAACCACGAAAGCTTCTCGGCGACGTCGTCGGTCATCCGGGTGACCAGATCGCCGGTCCGGAACTTGTTGAAGAAATCCGGCCCCTTGAGCGTCACCCCCTCGAACGCGGTCTGACGAAAGATCCACTCGAACTTGACATTCATCCAGGTGCGATGGGCCTGTACAAACGCGTACAGCGTGGCCGAGACCAGTCCGAGCAGGACCAGCGAAAGAGACAGACTCAGCGCCGCCGACATGCCGAAATTTCCACCCTGGGCCACCAGCCAGCCGGCCACGGGGTGATTGTCCACCGCGCCGGTCTTGACGTAGTCAACCGTGAACTCAATCAGCCGGGGGAGGGATACCTGCAAGGCCACTTGCACCGGCGTGAGAAACAAGAGCACTGCCAGGACATACTTGTATTGCCGGTAGTATTTCCAGAACCATCGTATTTTATCACGCATAACTTGTCGCTCCTGTGCCGGGCTTGAACTGCAGATGGAAGAGCTTGGAGTAGTACCCTTCCTTCTGCAAAATCAGCTCGACATGAGTTCCCCGCTCAATGATTTCACCGCGACGGATCACCAGAATCTGGTCGGCATCGAGAATGGTCGACAGCCGGTGGGCAATAATCAGCGATGTCCGCTCGGAGGTCAGCTTTCTGAGCGAGTCCTGTATTGTTCGTTCGGTTTCCGGGTCGACCGAGCTCGTTGCCTCGTCCAACAAGAGGACTTCGGGATCAACCGCCAGGGCGCGGGCAAACGACAGCAGTTGCCGTTCGCCGCGGCTGAAGTTGCTTCCTTTCTCGGACACCTCGGTCGTGTACGTCTTCGGCAGCCGCTCGATAAAGCAGTCCGCCTCCACGGTCTGACAGGCCGCCGCAATCCGTTCGGACGACATGGCCGCATCTTCCAGCGATATATTCTCCGCCACCGTGCCGGGGAACAGGATGATATCCTGCAGGACCAGCGCGAATTTGCGGCGAAGGTCGGCCTTGGCAAAATTGCGAATGTCCACGCCGTCGATTGTTATCCTGCCCTTCTGCGGGTCGTACATCCGCAACAAGAGAGAAATAACGGTCGATTTCCCGCCGCCGGTCACGCCCACGAGCGCGACCCGACGGCCGATTGGTATCTCGAACGACACGTCGCGCAAGACCCAATTCCCATCGCCTCCGTACGAGAACCAGATATTCTCGAAGCGAACGGCGCCGGTGATCGGACCGAGAGCGACGGGTTCTTCCGGGTCGGTGATTTGCGGCCGTTCCGACAAAATCGCGACAATTCGCCGCGCGCCGGCAAAACCTCTCAATATCACCGACAACTGTTCCGAAGTCCGGTAAATCGGGTCGAACGAACGCCAGATCAGCACCACGAACATGCTGATCGTCCCCACCGTAATGACGCCGGAGTCTTTCCACATGACGCCGAAAAACAGGACCGTGGCCATCGCGCAGTTCTGGAAAAAATTCATGGTGTTGAAAAACACCACCGCGCCCACGTGGCCATACAGCTCATCGCTGAATTTCAGCCGGTTGGCCCTGTTCAGGCGTTCGCGAGCATACCCGCCACGGTGAAAGATTTGTATGATCGCCATACCGTGAAGCATCTCGGTCAGCGTGGCGGTTACCTCGGCCATCTTTTTTCGAACCTCCAGAAACCGGGGCGCGGTGAGCTTCTGGAAAAAGTACACGCAGACCAGCACCAGCGGCGCGAAGCACAACAGGACGGAGGCCAACTGCCGGCTGTAGTGGAACATGAGCGCAAATATGCCCACCACCAGCAACAGGTCGCCGACAATCAGCACCGCGGTGTTGGTGAACAACACGCGCAGGGCTTCAGTGTCGGATTCCACCCGTGCCAGAAGTCGTCCGACCGGGTTGCGATCGAAGAACGCAATATCCTGCGAGAGCATATGCGTGAAAATCCGGCCCTTGAGCGAAACCATCACGTTCTGGCCGATCGTTTCAAGCCGAATCCGCTGGATATACTGAAGCACGAGGGTGATGACCTGGATCGCGGCGATCTGTCCGACTGTCCAGATCAGGCCGCCGACGTCCTTATTCGCGATGTCGACGTCGAGCGCCTGCTTCAGGAGCACCGGCCAATATAACGACAGCCCGGTGGCTATGGTCAGCAAGCCCAGACACCCGGCCAGCCCCCACACGTGTTCCCGCGCCAGGGGGAGAAGAGCGCCGAAGGCCTGGCGATTGGAGACCGCCTTGTCATCGTGCCTGCTTGATTCAGAATCATGTATCTCAACTGTCATATCTTCTCATTCGTTAAAGTGGTCCATTTGCCGGCGAGTCGATCCGTACAACAAAAAAACCCGCCGAAACTCTCTGGTCGCGGCGGGACAATTCGTCTTGCTTATGGCTGTCTATAGCAGAGACAGTCTCCCGCCGCGGCTGATGCCGGACTGATCCGGAGCAACAGTGATAAAAGGTGTGTTCATGAAACTTTCTCCCTTACCTTTCGCGGCGCAATTTATCTTATTTCTACGACAATTTTCCTTAATTGTGGCCAGTATCCCACAATCCACGCTCTTTGTCAACAGGAAATTTTATCCTACTTCCCATTTTTGGAAAAAGGCATTGAGCATACGCTATAATGTATCATACGTTACCATTGGTCGAGAACGAGCGCCGGCTTGAACAAGTCGATGTCGGGAAAGGAGTACAGTCCATGGCAAAGGTCCTGGTGGTGGATGACGAAGAACCGATCCGGTTGCTCGCCACATTGGTCTTGTCTCGGGCTGGACACGACGTCATCAGCGCCGAATCGGGCGACAGGGCTTCCGGTGTCGCTCTGGGCTTTGGCGGCGTCGAGATCGTGTTGTTGGATGTGCACACGCCCGGTCGCCCTTGGACCGAGACGCTCAATGATCTTCGCCGGCAGTTGCCTGAGATCAAGTGTGTGCTCTCGTCCGGGCATTCCAAAGACTCGCTCGAGTCCTCCGCTGAGGATTTGTCCCGCGTTTACTATCTTCAAAAGCCATACCGCGCAGATGAACTGACGGCCATAATCAGCCGGGCTCTTGAAACAAGCTGATTGAACGTCAGGTCCGGCGGATGCTCGCGGTCCCTCTTCCTGTGCTCGCCGCTTGCCTTATCGGCCGATTCGCGTGTATAATGTCATCTTCAAAGGAGAAAGATGAAGCGATTTGCCCTTCTGATCACTATTTGTCTCGTATCGGTCGTGACTGCGTCGGCGACTCCACCGCGTAAGGCGGTACGGGTCGGGTTCTTTGAAGGTGGGGAGTACTACACCCATCCGATACTTCGAAGTGCGTACCGTGATGCTCTCGAGCATCTGGTCGGCCCGCAGTGCGAAGTCTGGTATGTGCCCAATGGCTTCAAGTCGGCAGAATGGAAACGCGATCAGTCACGCGCTCTGGCGGCTGAATTTGTCCGCGATACCACCATCGACATCGTGGTGGCGATCGGTCCCTGGGTGATCCAAGATCTGCTTGAGGCCGGGTTCAAGCGACCGATTGTCGGTCTCTACCAGTTTGATCCCGCCTCCGAGGGACTAATTGACAAAAACGGCCGCCCGATTGCCCGCAATCTAACAATCCACGTCCGCACCGACAAAATACGAAACGATTTATCGACGCTCGCCGAATTGTACCACCCCCGGCAGATTGGAGTCCTGTCGTTCAACTCCGGTCCGGAAGACACCTCCTTTATCCCTAAGGCATGGCAGATCGGCAAATCGCTCGGTATCGAGGTGCATTGGGCGCAAGGGTATAATTCATCCGGCACCTACGCCTTTTTCAAGGCATACAATTCCCTTCCAAAAACGATTGAGGCGGTGTACGTGTCACCTATGTGGGGGCTAAGTCTGGCGATGATCGACCAGTTCGTGACCGATCTTCAGAGCGATCACGTGGTGCTGTTTACCTCGGAGGGGCGCAATCTGGTGGAAAAGGGCGTGCTGGCGAGCGGTAACATAAGAGGGGAGCGAAGCGCGGCCTTGTTTGCGGCTTGGAAAACGGTTCGCATTATAGAGGGCGAAACCCCGGCCGATCTGCCGGTGGAATACCCCGAAACGCGCGGGTACGTGATCAACGCCCAATCAGCGGCGGAGCTGGGACGCGAACTGTCTCCGGAGCGTCTCTCAGAGGCCGATTTGATCAAGGAGACTGCACCGTCGCCGGAAGCGTTGCCTTTGAGTCGCGGCGATGCCGTCACCCGGGCGTTGGCCCAGAATCCCGGATATCAGGCCGTCTACACGGCCATCGAGGCCGCCGCACAACAGATCGACCTCGCCCGGACCGCTTACAAACCAAGTGTCACAGTCGGCGCTTCAGCCACTCGGGCCAATCACAGCGCAAGCGACAATACCGAAAATTCTGTCTCACCCGAGCGGTGGAGCGCCGGCGTGGCCGTGGAGCAGAAACTTTTTTCGTTGGAGACGCTCAAAGCGATTACAGTGGCCCGACAAGAGCGGAAGCAAAGCGAGGCCTCGGTCGAGCAGGCCACCCGTGATCTGGAATTGGCGGTGAATGTCGCGTATATGGATTGCTTATGGGCGCAGGAGCGAATCGCCGAATGGTCCCACCTTCGCGACCGCGTCGACGAACTTCGCGAAACGGCGCGATT
>JBGOTX010000034.1:0-9915 GCA_041476705.1 Candidatus Zixiibacteriota bacterium | reverse complement strand
ATCCCTTTCCTGTTTTACCTCGTCCTGATTGCTCTGCATGCCGTTATATTCGAAGACCTGACCGCGATTTTTAGCGCCAAGATCAATCTGGCGGCGTTTATCATTCTCGCCGTGGCGGTGTATAAGGGGGAGCTGACCTCGCTCTGGTTTGGCTTTTGCGCCGGATTGGTGGCCGGAGCGGTTTTGCCGAACGCGATCGGGTGGTACGCTCTGTTCGGCGCCGTCCTGGGACTGATGGGAAACCGGTTGAAGGACCGGCTTAATCTCGAATCGCTGGCGGCCCGGTTGGTGATCGTGTTCGGAGGCGTCCTGGTGTTTAATTTGGCGACCATCCTGGTTATTCAGTCCGACGGGTTTGGACACCTCTGGTGGGCGGCGGGATTGACCGGGGCGGCATATACCACGCTGTTGGCAATTATATTTTTCAGTTTCAAGCACGGGGTCTTAACCGGACGCAAGGTTAAGTCGATATTCTAACGACACATGACCGACCGCCAATTGTCCATCAGCGACCGCTACCGCCTTGCCCTCGGCGCGGTCGCGGTTATCATCTTCATCATGATCGTGGGGCTTATAAAGCTCCAGATCTTTCAGCATGAGGATATGTCAGCCCTCTCCGAGAGCAACCGGCTCCGTATATTGCCGATTGTCCCGCGCCGGGGAATCATGTACGACCGCGAGGGGCGTCAGATCGTCAATAATCGGCCTTCGTATACGCTGTCGATTGTTCCGGCCGAAGAAGTGCCGGGGAAAACAGTGGCGAACCTGGCGCCGGTGATCGGCCTGGACTCCGGCCAAATCCGCAAAAACCTTCGCAAGACGATGATCACCCGGTATCAACCGGCCCCGATCATGCGCGATGTTCCCTTCGAGGATATCGCCATTCTCGAAGAGCGTAGCGGCGATTTTCCCGGAATCAGCTATCAGATGGATCGGGTGCGGCAGTATGTGGCCCCGCCCGGGTCGGAGGCCTTCTCCGGGTATGTGGGTGAACTTTCAAGTGACGAGATCGACAAAGTCGATCCGGAATTATATCGCTTGGGCAGTTTGATCGGAAAGAAGGGGCTCGAAAAGCAGTACGATCAGGTGTTGCGCGGCAAAGAGGGAACGGCGTATCTGGAAGTGTTCGCTTCCGGTCAGGTGCTGGGTCCGTACGCGGGGAAACCGAAGATCGAGGCGGTGGCCGGAGCGGATTCGAATCTGTCGGTTGATCTGGACCTTCAGCAATTAGCCACCCAGGTGCTGGACTCGTTTTGCTGTGGCGCCATAATCGCGATCGATCCCCGAAACGGCGAGGTGCTCGCCCTGACATCGTATCCCGGATTCGACGCCAACGCGTTTTCGGGCGTCGTCTCGGAAAGCTTGTGGACTTCGGTGACCGCCGATCCGGCCCACCCCCTGCTGAATCGCGATCTCAACGGTCTCTACCCGCCGGGTTCGACTTTCAAGCTGATCACCGTGGGGGCGGGTCTGGAAGAGCGGGCGATCGACTTAAGCTCCACGTTCCGACCGTGCTACGGCGGCTTTCAGTTCGGTACACGGTTTTTCCGATGCTGGGATAAGAACGGACACGGTACGCTGACAGCCACCCACGCGATTGAAGCGTCGTGCGATGTTTTCATGTACCAGTTGGGTCTCCGGCTGGGAATCGACGTGCTGGGCCGGTATATGGAACAGTGCGGGTTCGGCAAACCAACCGGGATCGATCTTCCCGGCGAGGCGGCCGGTCTCGTTCCGAATACCGCCTACTATGACTCCCGATACGGTAAAAACCGCTGGACGAAAGCGCTGGCGCTGAATAACGCCATCGGCCAGGGCGAAATTCTGGTGACCCCGCTTCAACTGGCGCAGTTTTATTGCGGGCTGGCCAACCACGGGATAGTGTACCGGCCGCATCTGGTGCGGGCTATGCGCCAGCCGAACGGTCAGATACAAACAATCAATCCGGAAGTGTCTTTCAAACTTCCGTTCAGCGAGTCGACTCTGGCCGCTCTCAAGGAAGGTCTGCGATTGGTGGTCGAAGGAGACCGGGGGACCGCCCGGCGGCTCAAGAATAATCTGTATTCCATCGGCGGTAAGACCGGCACAGCGCAAAACCCGCACGGAGATAATCATGCCTGGTTTGTGGGTATGGCCCCCCTTGAGAATCCCGAGATCGTCTGCTGTGCGATTGTTGAGAACGCCGGTCACGGTTCGGAGGTCGCGGCCCCGGTGGTGGGACAGATCATCAAGTTGTACATGGAAAAGAAACTCGGATTGAATAAAGTGGCGCAAGTCGGCGCGGAGCCCGTGCATCCATGATGCTCAACTACCGAAGTCTCGACTGGAAACTGATCGGTGCCGCGCTGGCCCTGTCGCTCATCGGGGTATTCCTCATCATGTCCGCCACTCATTTTTCCACCAGCGCTTTCGAGCGCGATTACTACATGCGGCAGTCACTCTGGCTGGTGGTGGCGCTGTTCGTCTGTGCCGTGATCGTGCACGTACCCCTGCGGCTCCTCGACCTGCTGGCATATTTCGTCTATGCCGTGGGTCTGGTCCTGCTCACGCTGGTGTTGGTGGTGGGATCGGCCCGCATGGGTGCCTCGCGCTGGTTTGATCTGGGGCCGGTGTCGCTGTCCCCTTCCGATGTCGCCAAGATCGGACTGTTGGTCGGGCTGGCGCGATTTTTCGCGTATACGCGACTTCCGTCCAACTCCAAACGCCGCCTGACGCTGTCGGCGGTTCTCGCGGTCGTACCGGCGGCGCTCATTCTCAAACAACCCGACCTTGGCACCGCACTCGTCTTTTTCGTGATCTTGTTCGCATTGTGGTTTTGGTCGGGGTTGTCGCCGTGGTATCTGGTGTTAATTGTGTCGCCAATTGCGTCGCTGGTCGCGGCGTCGCACTGGCTGTCGTGGGCGATCTATCTGATCGGACTACTGGCTTTTCTTGTCATGCTGAAGCCCGGAATGGTTTTTGGGGTGGTGGCGTTTGTTTTCAATCTTGGTTTCGGTATGATCACGCCGTTTATCTGGAATCGAATGGCCGATTATCAGAGATCGCGGATTATCACTTTCCTCGATCCCGGTCATGACCCGCGTGGCGCGGGGTATCAGATCATCCAATCCAAGATCGCCATCGGATCGGGTGGGCTGTGGGGAAAAGGGTTTCTATCGGGCTCGCAATCCCGCCTTGATTTTCTCCCCGAACGCCATACCGACTTCATATTCTCCGTGCTCGGCGAGGAGTTCGGTTTGCTCGGGTGTCTGGCCGTGGTTCTTCTTTTCGGGTACCTCTTCTTTCGATGTTTCAAAATAGCGACCCGTTGCCGCTCCCGCTTCGCCATGTATGTAGTGGCCGGGGCCACCTCGATCATTCTCTTTCAATTCGTCATCAATATCGGGATGACCCTCGGAATCATGCCGGTCACCGGTTTGCCTCTGCCGTTTCTGAGTTACGGTGGCACCGCGCTGGTGCTGTTCTGGACGCTCATCGGGCTGATCGTCAGCGCTGACTACAACTGGCAGGAATACTGATCGTGCGCGCAATCTCGCGGCTCGTGCTTTCCGCCGCCTGCGTTGTTCTGCTGATCTTTGGGCATGCGGTCGCCATCAATCTTGATTCGCTGTTGGCGGCGTCGATCGGGGGAAAAGTTGCCGTGGACAGTATTCGGCGCCTCACCTCTCTTACCCTTGAAGGCAAGACCCGCGCCGGTGGATTGGAAGGTCGATTCCACGCGGTTATCGTTCCGCCCGATCATTTCTATTTCGAAATGAAATCCCCCTCTTTTTCCATGACTCAGGGGTACGACGGGTTGACCGCTTGGCAACGCGATCAGAATGGCCAGGTGGCGGAATTGTCCGGGTTCGAAAAGAAACTGCTACTGAAGAATCTCTACATCGAGTCGTTTTCATATTTGCTCCCGGAACGCCGCGGCTTGCCGCCGGTGTATCGCGGTGTTGAAGTACAGGACGGGAAAGAATATCATGTGGTCGGGTTTGTGCCGTATGAGGGAGATACGATTATCGCCTGCTACAACACGGTGACCGGCCGACGCGAGGTCACCGGCACTCACGTTGATAATCTCTACACGGTGTCCGAGCTGAGCGATTTTCGAGCGGTTTCCGGCATAATGATCCCGTTCCATTCGGTGGATACCGTAATCGGGTTGCCCATTTCATCGGAATTGAGTGTCGAGCGGGCGGCGATAAATCAGCCCGTCGAGATGAGCATATTCACAAGACCCTTAGCCCAAGCTTCCGATTTTCGTTTTCCCACGGGGAAAGCGGCGATAAAAGTCCCCTTTGCCTACCTCAATGGACAAATCCATGTTCCGGCCACGCTGAACGGCCGGAAGCGGGTCCGCCTTATCCTTGATTCCGGGGCCTCTGGAAATGTGTATCATCGCGATGCGGTCGCATCGCTCAATCTTCCGATTGCCGGATATTTGCCGGCGCGAGGGGTGTCTGGGGTGGATAGTATCGCGCTGGTGCGGATGGATTCCATTCAAGTGGGCGGATTGACGCTGTACAATCAGGTGGCGGGCGTGCTCGACTTGCAAGCGCTGGCCAGAACCACGGAGACCAGAGAGATTTTCGGTGGTCTGCTGGGATACGATTTCCTGTCTCGTTTTCCGGTGATGGTCGACTATCATGATTCGGCGTTGACGGTATTCAATCCTGAGACCTTCCAGCCGCCGTCGGGCGGAATCGTGATTCCGTTTACATTGACCCAACAGGTGCCGACTATCACCGGCTCGCTGGTTGGTGTTCAGGGGCAGTTCGTGGTCGATCTTGGGAACGCCTTCGGATTGATCGTGCATCGCGCCTTCGAAATGGAACACGGCCTCGACACGTTGTTGTCCGATTTCCAACCGATGTCCGACAATATGACCGGGATCGGCGGATCAATCGGCGGACAGTCGGCTTACGCCAGGACTTTCGAGTACGGCGGCATTAAACTGGAGGCAATCCGCGTCATTTTGCCCGAGGGCTCCACGGGTTTGACCGGTTCCTTGGAGCTCGCGGGGAATATCGGTAACCGCATACTGGAGCATTTCGATGTTCTTTTCGATTACCGGCAGAGTCGAATTGTTCTGTACCCTCTCAAGAACGAAAAATCCCCCACCGATTGAGGTTGACCTCTTGCGTCGACTTGCCGATCTTTCTTAAGTATTGGCAACAGGTTATGATACGTATATGAGTTATAAGAAGCGATCATTGGCTCTGTCGGCAGGGGTAACTGTCCTGGTCGCATGTCTGGCCTGTCCCGGATGGGCACAGGCGCCGGCGGCCGAATATCGCACCCTGCATCAGGCCGGAGTTCGTCTGGGGGGATGGGCAAATCTGGGCGATACGCCGGTCAAAACGGCCGCCAGCGGCACTGCCTCGTACGATATAGATTTCAAGGGCGGAGCGTTCTACATTGAGGGGTTTGTCGGGATTCGCTTTTCGCCGCGACTGATGGGCGAGTTGTCGTTGGGAGTTTTCAATCGGGGAGAGGTCAATCTTCAGGACGGCGCCAACCAGTTTTTCGGCAATTTGCTCGTCTACCCGATGCTCATTCGGGCCAAGCTCTATCCGTTCGCGACATCGACCTGGCGACTGCAACCGTATTTAACGGCCGGCGGAGGATTCTATTATGCCCGACACAGCATCCAGTTTTATCAATCCGACCAGCTTTTTCTGGTATTCAACGAGACCCACGCCACTTCGTTTGATTTCACCCTCGGCGGCGGATTCGATTTGCCGGTGGCGAGCAAGCTGGCCCTCGAACTGAATGTCGCCTATATGCCGCTTGGTTTTTCCAAAGAACTGATTACGATCAAGAACTACGATGGACTATCGATTACGGTTGGAATGAAATACCTGTTTTCGTCGACACGAAAGATGCAAAGATGACACGGAGGTTTTTGTGAAAGTAGGGATTAACGGATTTGGCCGCATCGGGCGATTGGTGCTCAAAGCGGCGCGCAACACTGATATGGAGTTTGTCGGTATCAACGACATCACCGACGCCAAGACGCTTGGCCATTTGCTCAAGTATGATTCGATTCACGGCCGGTATCCGGGCGAAGTGACAGTCAACGGCGACAAGCTGATTATCGATGGCAAGACGATCCCGGTGCTGGCGGAGAAAGACCCGTCCAAACTGCCATGGAAATCACTTGGCGCCGACATCATTCTGGAATGCACCGGCAAGTTCACAACCAAAGAAGACGCGAGCAAGCATCTTTTAGCCGGCGCCAAAAAAGTGCTCATTTCGGCTCCGGCCAAAGGACACGACGGCACCTTTATTCTCGGCGTGAATTCGGACCAGTATGACAAGAGCAAGCACCACGTGATTTCGATCGGTTCGTGCACGACCAACTGTCTCGCGCCGGTGGCGAAAGTGCTTTTGGACAACTTCGGGATCGTGAAAGGGTTCATGACCACGATCCACGCCTACACCGCCGATCAGCGTCTGCAGGACGCCCCGCACAAAGACCTTCGCCGCGCCCGTGCCGCCGCGCTCTCGATGGTCCCGACCACAACCGGCGCCGCCAAAGCGATCGCCGAATGTCTGCCGGCGCTAAAAGGAAAACTGGACGGCGTTGCGATTCGTGTTCCTACCCCGGATGCATCGCTGGTTGATCTGGCCGTCATTCTGGAAAAAGAAGTAACCGCCCAGCAGTTAAATGACGCGTTCCGCAAAGCGGCCGCATCGGGACCGTTGTCGCGAACGCTCGAATACACCGAAGACCCCATCGTGTCGATCGATATCGTCGGCAACCCGCACGGGTCGGTGGTCGATGGCGGCTTGACGGCCGCTCAGGGGAATATGGCCAAAGTGTTCGCCTGGTACGATAACGAATGGGGATTCTCCTGCCGCATGGTCGATATGATGCGGATGATGCTCTAAGAAACAGAGGCCGAAACGTATGAGAAAAGTATCCGTTGCCGATATCAATTTCCGCGGCCACAAGGTGCTGTTGCGGGTTGATTTCAATGTTCCCCTCGATAAGCAGGGGAAGATCACCGATGACCGCCGCATTCGCGAGGCGCTTCCGACGATCAAGAAGATCAGCGGCGATGGCGGCATGGTGATCGCCTGTTCGCATCTGGGACGACCCAAGAACGGCCCCGATCCGAGTATGTCGCTGAGGCCGTGTGCCGAGCGGTTATCGCAATTATTGGGAAAGCCGGTGGCGTTTGCCGAAGACTGTGTCGGTCCCGAAGCGGCTAATCCGGTCGGCCGAATGAAGAACGGCGATGTCTTATTGCTTGAAAATCTTCGCTTTCATCCGCAGGAAGAGAAAAACGATCCTGAGTTCGCCAAACGGCTCGCCTCGCTGGCTGACATTTATGTCAACGATGCGTTCGGTTCGGCGCACCGGGCACATGCCTCGACCGAAGGGGTGACCCGATATTTTAGTCAGTCGGTGGCCGGATTCCTGATGGAGAAGGAACTGACCTATCTCGGTCAGGCGATCGCCGATCCGAAACGGCCGTTTGCGGCGATTCTCGGTGGCGCGAAAATATCCGGCAAAATCGACGTAATTCAAAATCTGCTCGACAAGGTTGATATCCTCGTCATCGGCGGCGGCATGGTGTTCACGTTCGCCAAGGCGATGGGGTACCAGATCGGTGATTCGCTCCTCGAAGAGGACCGCGTGCCGATGGCTAAGGAACTGCTTGAGCGGGTGAAAACATCGAAGGCCAAATTGATATTCCCGACCGATGCCGTTGTGGCCAAAGAGATTTCCGATACCGCGCCGACGCAGGTGGTGCCGATCGACAAGATTCCCGCCGGTATGAAGGGATTGGATATCGGGCCGGCATCGATCAAGCTGTTCACCGAAACGCTTTCGAAAGCGAAAACCATTGTGTGGAACGGCCCGATGGGTGTGTTTGAATCGAAGCCGTTTGCGGCTGGAACGCTGGCGATTGCCAAACTTCTGGCTGAGCTCACGGCCAAAGGCGCGGTGACCGTGGTCGGCGGCGGCGACTCGGCCGCGGCTGTGGCGCAAGCCGGACTTGAGGATAAACTGACCCATATTTCGACCGGCGGCGGCGCCTCTCTAGAATTTCTTGAGGGAAAAGTGCTTCCGGGGGTGGCCGCTCTCACCGATGTGACTCCCGTTAAGGTTACGTGAGATGCGTCGCAAGGTTATCGCCGGCAACTGGAAAATGAACGGCACATTGCCGGAGACCGAGAAATTGCTCTCCGGTCTTTTGGCTGATAAGTCGATTGGCGACACGGCCACGGTCGTTGTCTGTCCGCCCTTTACCTCGTTGTTGCAGGCCTCCAAGATATTGCATGGCAGTCGCATAGCGCTCGGTGCGCAGGATATGTCGGCGCACGAGAAGGGGGCGTACACCGGCGAAGTCTCGGCCGCGATGCTCTTGACAGTTGGGGCACATTTTGTTATTCTGGGCCACTCGGAAAGGCGGCAGTATCATGCTGAGCCGAGCGCCCTTGTGAACGCGAAAGCCAAACTGGCGCTGAAACTTGGCCTGACTCCGATAGTCTGTATCGGCGAAACACTCGCCGAACGGGAAGCCGGACAGACTGAGGCCGTACTCGGTACTCAGGTGGAAGAGTCGCTTTTTGGTTTTACGGCCGAGGAATTGGGCCGCGCGGTCATTGCCTACGAACCGGTATGGGCAATAGGCACCGGACGTGTCGCCTCACCCGAGATGGCCGAGGAAGCCCACGCCTACGTGCGACGGCTTCTGAAAAAGATTGATCCGGCCACCGCCGACAGGGTTTCGATTTTGTACGGCGGTTCGGTGAAAGCCGACAACGCCAAGGCGTTATTGCGGCAGACGGATATCGATGGCGCGCTGGTTGGCGGCGCCTCGCTGTCGGCCGAAGAGTTTTTGAATATCGTGCACTCTGTTTGATTGGAGGTCCCCAGTTGTTCCCAGTTTGGGTAGGTTTTCATGTCATCGTTTGTGTCGCCCTCATCATGGTCGTGCTCTTGCAGTCGTCCAAGGGTGAAGGTCTGGCTGGTACATCGTTTTCCGGTGGTATATCGGGTTCGGTATTCGGCGGACGGGGCGCGGCCTCGTTCTTGTCCAAAGCCACAACGGTTCTCGCCATCGTGTTTATGGTGAATTGCGGTGGGCTCGCGTTCTTGTCGTCCAAAGCTCGCACGACGACCGCCGGGGCCGCACCGACCGAAAATGTCACTGAATCGGCGGTTACCCGCCAGGCGCAGAAGGAAATGCAGGAGATGGCCGCGCAACAGCAGGCCGCTCAGCAAAGGGCTACGCAGGACTCGGCCGCTAAAGTGAAAGGCGCGCAGTTGGTCCCGCCGACGGATACGGGGAAGAAGTAAGCGCGATTGTTCGCGAATCGGATTCGTTTGCGGAAGTGGTGGAACTGGTAGACACACTATCTTGAGGGGGTAGCGGAGCAATCCATGCGGGTTCAAGTCCCGCCTTCCGCATAAATTGAAAGACCCGTCGCTCGAAAGAGGGGCGGGTTTTGTGGTTTGGGGATCGGCTTCTTTTTCTTCATTGACGGATTGCTCTGTTGCGGTTTCGAGCGGGCAAGGGTATTTTATTAAGTATGGGCATCATGTCTGAACTAATTGATCTGATCAGTCCTTTAGGGCGCTTGCTTGGGAAACTTATTCCTCGGATAGGAAAGTATGTTCGAGAACGCAGACTAAGGAGAGATGTAATTGAAACGACTCGCGGGCTCAGTCAATTGCTGGAGGACGGGAAGCAGATGTTTGACGATTCGCGCGTCTGGTCACTTGTCTATCTCTCGAACAATCTGGCGACTCAAATTGCTCATAAGCCAGAAGTCAAAGTGACCTTTGACAAGCACCTTGAACGACTCCGAATCATTGGTGGATGGCATGCTGCTTTAATACGTGAGGCACTTGCTGGATTCCCACATTACTACGCTGATCACAGAAATCAATATATTCTTTCATTTCTT
>JBGOTX010000033.1:0-10011 GCA_041476705.1 Candidatus Zixiibacteriota bacterium | reverse complement strand
GATCCGCGATCCACGGTCAACAAGATGAATATCCCCAAGACCTGCTCCAAATGCCATAACGACATTTATATTCAATATAGCCGGGGTGTTCACGGCAAAGCGCTGGCGGCGGGAATTCTCGACAGTCCCAATTGCACTGATTGCCACGGCGAGCACGAAATCCTCGAAATCAGCGATCCCAATTCGCCGGTCAACGCCGCCAATCTGTCCGACTACGTCTGCGCCAAGTGCCACAACGACGCGCGAATCAATGAGAAATTTGGTTTGGTGAAGGGGAAGTTCACGACCTATCAGGATTCGTATCATGGTCTGGCGGTGAAGGGCGGCTCGGTGAAAGCGGCAACCTGCGCCTCCTGCCACAAGGCGCACGACATTCTCCCCAAGACCAATCCGGCGTCATCGATTCATCCGGATAACCTGACCGCGACCTGCATGCATTGTCATCCGAAGGCGAATGCACAGTTCGCCGCTTCGTACTCGCATAACGCCGTGAAAGCGGAGTTCACTACACTGGACACGTGGATACGCAATATATACATTCTGGCCATCGTGCTGATCATCGGCTCGATGCTCGGACACAACCTCATTATTGTCTCACGGTTTGTCATCGAGAAGCATCGCCAGAACAAAGCCGAGCCGACTGTCGAGCGGTTTTCAGGTGGGATGGTGTTTCAGCATCTGGTCGTAACGGCGGCGTTTATGCTGCTCGTTGTCACGGGATTTGCGCTCAAGTATCCGGATCAGTGGTGGGTGAAGGTGATGAACGCGGTCGGCATCTACGAGGGAGGCCGCGGGGTCATCCACCGGATTGCGGCGGTTCTTCTTGTCTATATATCAGTTCATCATGCCCTTTTCCTGCTGGCCACCCGCCGGGGAAGGATCGAGCTCAAGGCCCTCTGGCCCTCTACTCAGGACCTGAAAGACGCCCTCCAGAACGTCAAATTTTACCTGGGAAAGAGTTCTGAGCGGCCGAAGTTTGATCGATATGACTACACGGAAAAGGCCGAATACTGGGCTTTGGTCTGGGGTACATTTGTGATGGCTCTGACCGGCGCAGTCCTCTGGTTTCCCACTTTCTTCACCAGTTTGTTTCCGGCCTGGGTGGTAAAGATTTCCGAGACGATTCATTTATACGAGGCGTGGCTGGCCACTCTGGCTATCGCCGTATTCCATTTCTTCTTCGTGATGTTCCACCCCGATCAGTACCCGATGTCGCTGACCTGGATCACAGGTCGTATGACAGTCGACTCCTGCAAACACCACCATCCGAAGTGGTACGAGCGTATGACGGAAGAGGAAAAAGCCGAAGTCATCGCAAAGAAACACGAATCCGCAGGCAAGCCCGGAGGGGGGATGCCGCACGCCTGATGAATTCGGGTATTTGCTCGCTGGTTGGAACCAAACTTCCCCTGCCGCCTATAATCATCTTGTGGTGAAATAGCGGCGGGGGATTTTGTTATCCCCGCGCCACGGCGGTGATTGCCTTGGACAAGTCGCATCTTGACATCTCATCGTTGCCGGTCTATCATTGCCGCGACTTGGCAAGCGGAAATCGTGCAGGTCCGCACAAATTGCCGTATTAATGTCGCGATTCAGGTTGAGGAAAGAGGGTATGAACGACACCAGAACGCCGGCGATGATCGAAGCCCGGGGACTTTCAAAGTTTTACGGCTCGTTTGTGGCCATCAAAGACGTCTCATTTTCCATTCCGAGAGGACAGATCGTCGCGTTTCTCGGGCCCAACGGCGCGGGAAAAACGACCACAATGAAGATCCTGACCGGATTTCTTTCGCCCAGCGAGGGGACATCATCGATCGCCGGGTTGGATGTACGGGCTGATCGGCTGGAGGCGAGCCGTCGATTGGGATACCTGCCCGAAAACGGCCCGCTCTACGATAACATGACGCCGCTCGAATTGCTCAGGTTTTTCGGCGAAGCGCGGGGGATGGGGGTGACACAGATGCAGGAGCGGATAGACGAGGTTGTCCGGCAATGCGCACTGCGCGACGTTCTGGAAAAGCCGATCGGCAAACTGTCACGAGGGTACCGACAGCGGGTTGGTCTTGCGCAGGCGCTTTTGCACGATCCCGAAGTGCTCGTCATGGATGAACCCACGGCCGGACTTGATCCCAACCAGATTCATGATTTCAGAGCCAATATCAGCCAACTGGGTAAATCCAAAACCATCCTGATGTCCACCCATATATTGCAGGAAGTGACGGCGGTGGCGCACCGGGTTTTGCTTATCCACGAAGGGCGGCTGGTCTTCGATGGCTTGCCCACCGACCTGCTGAGAGAAGGCAGTCTCGAACACGAGTTCTACCGCCTTACCGGACACGGGGGGGCGGCATGAAACTCAACTGGAAAGTAATCAGCGCCATATATCGGCGCGACTTGCGGGCGTATTTCAGTTCTCCGACGGGGTATGTATTCATCACCCTGTTCATTTTTCTGAGCGCCGCGGCGGCCTTCTGGCAACAGCGGTTTTTCGCCAACAATCTGGCCACGCTCGATCAACTTAATAACGTCTTTCCATTCCTATTACTGTTCTTCATTCCGGCGCTCACCATGAGCATCTGGGCCGAAGAACGCCGCCGGGGGACGGACGAACTCCTATTCACTCTGCCGGCCACCGATCTTGAGATTGTGTTGGGCAAGTATTCGGCGGTCCTGGGCATCTATACGGTTTCGCTTCTGCTGTCGCTCAGTCACGTATTCGTGCTCTTCTGGCTGGGTAAACCGGACCTTGGGCTCATGCTTGGGAACTACTTTGGGTTCTGGCTGATCGGGGCGGGTCTTCTGGCAATCGGCATGCTGGCCTCTATGCTCACGGCCAACGGCACGGTCGGTTTCATTCTTGGCGCTCTGTTCTGTTCGTTGTTTGTGTTCGTGCGCCCCGGCGAGTTCGTCTGGAGTCCGAAGATTCAGCAGTTTCTGTCGCCCGTGGGAGTGTTCGACTATTTTGATCAATTTGCGCGGGGGATCGTCAGCATGACCGGTCTTTTGTATTTCGTATCGATGACCGGCGTGATGCTCTTTCTCAACGTGTTGATTGTCGGGCGCCGCCACTGGCCGGTGTCGGCCAACGGGTACAAGTATTGGGCGCACCAGGCGATTCGGGCGGTCGCGATCATAGTCGCGGTGGTCAGTCTTAATGTGATCGTTCATCGGATCAATGTTCGCCTTGACACGACTGCCGAGCGTCTGCACTCGCTATCGGCACAGACCAGGCAGATTCTCAAGGAGATTCCCAAGGACAGGCCGGTCATGGTCCAGGCGTATATCAGTCCGGAAGTGCCGAGGGAGTATGTGGAGACGCGCGCCAACTTGTTGAGCACGCTCGAGGAGATCGCTGACGCGTCCGGCGGCACGGTGCAACTGCTGGTGCACAAGACGGAGCCGTTTACCGAGGAGGCCCGCGATGCTCGTGACAAGTTCGGAATCGTACCGCGCGACGTCATTTCAACGGAGAGTTCCAACCTGCGAACCTCGTCGGTGTTCCTCGGCGTGGCGTTCACCAGCGGTTCGGGGGAACAGGTCGTTCCATTCTTTGACCGGGGCCTGCCCGTGGAATACGAACTGGTGCGCAGTATCGGCGTGGTCGCCAGCACGGTACGCCGGAAGATCGGCATTCTCACCACTCCGGCAAAGGTATTCGGCGGTTTCGATTTTCAGTCGATGAACTCCATCCCGCCGTGGTCGATCGTCGATGAACTCAAGAATCAGTACGAGGTGGCCGAGGTGTCCGCCGATCAACCGATCGTGGAGAAACTCGATGGACTGTTGGTCGTGCTTCCTTCGGCGCTGACCCAGCCCCAAATGGATAATCTGCGCGATTACATTCTGGCCGGCCACCCCACGCTTCTGATGGATGATCCTTTGCCGATGATGAATCCCGCGCTGTCGCCTACTCTGCCCTCGGAAGCCCAGGCGAATCCGTTGATGCAGGGGCAACAGCAGGACATTAAACCGAAAGGGGATATCTCGCGACTGATGAACGCGATCGGCGTAAATTTCAATCTGACGCAGATTACGTGGGACACGTACAATCCGCACCCGGACCTCGGCCAGTTTCCGCCCGAAATAATTTTTGTCGGTGAGGGGAACCAGAGCTCGGAGGCGTTCGACAAAAATTTCAAGGGGACCGCCGGTCTTCAGGAGGTAGTCGCAATGTATCCCGGGTTTGTCTACGCCGCTCAGGGAAGCCCGTTCACCTTTGAGCCGCTTCTGCGCACCGGGCGAGTGTCAGGCATTCTCAGCTGGAGCCAGTTGATTCAGCGAAGCTATTTCGGCATGGCGATGAACCGGAATCCGCAACGCCAGCCGACCGGTGAATCGTATATTCTGGCGGCCCGGGTGTTCGGCACGGCCAAAGCCGACAGCGCGACCCAGTCGGACAGCACCCGGCCGCGGGTGGACCGAAAAGTCAACGCCATTGTTGTGGCCGATATCGACATGATTTCCGAGCAGTTTTTCAAACTGCGCGAGCGAGGGATGGAGAACTTCAATTTCGACAATGTTACGTTCGTGCTCAACTGTATGGACATGCTGGTCGGCGACTCTTCGTACATTGATCTGCGCAAAAAGCGCGTTCATCATCGCACCCTTGAGTCGGTGGAAGCAAAGACCCGAGGGTTTGTCGAAAAGCGGATGAGTGATGAAAAGAACGCCGAGGCCGAGGCCGCCAAGGCGCTGGCCGACGCTCAGGCGCGGTTGACGCAGAAGGTGGAGGAAGTGCAGAATCGCACCGACCTCGATGCCCAGACCAAACAGATCATGGCGCAGAATCTGCAGGAAGTTGAAAACCGGCGATTCGAAGTAGCGAAGGCGAATATCGAAGCTAACAAGGCGGCCGCAATGTCCCGTAGCAAAGAAGCGAACGAGGAGGCGATTCTGGGAATTCAGAGTCGGATCAAAACGCTGGCCATATTCCTGCCGCCGATTCCGGTGTTCCTGGCCGGGGTGTTGATTTTTGTCAGGCGGCGAAGTCGCGAACGCGAAGGCGCGGCGGCGGCCCGAAGATTGAGGAGCTAACTCATGAGCGAAACACGAAAGACCATATTCTACGCAGTGGGTGCGGTCGTGCTGGTGGTTCTGGCCTGGCTGACTTTGCCTCGTCAGTATACCCCCGAGGCCTTCCTCGATCAGGGGCAGGCGTTCTTTCCCGGATTTACCGATCCCAACGTGGCGACCTCGCTTGAGGTGATCGACTGGGATGAATCGACCGGCCGCTCGCGACCGTTCAAAGTGCAGTTCAAGAACGGACGCTGGACCATTCCCTCCCACCATGATTACCCGGCCGATGGAAAGGACCGGCTGGCCAAAACCGCGGCGGGAGTGATCGATCTCAAGAAGGACGACTTCCGCACCGACAACGTTGTCGAATATGCCTCCTGCGGCGTCATCGATCCGCTTGACGATAAGGCGACCGGGTCGACAGGACGCGGACAACGGATCACGATCCGGGGCTCCAACGATCAGGTGCTGGCCGATTTTATTGTCGGTAAGTTTGTGCCGGGGAAAGCGGAATACCGCTTCGTGCGCGTGCCGGATCAAAAGCGCGTGTACGCGGCCAAAATGCAACTCGACATATCCACTCGCTTCGAGGATTGGATTGACCGCGATCTCCTCCAGATGACCAAAGATCAAATACAGAAAATCGTTCTGCGGGATTACTCGATTAATGAACGGAGCGGCAGTGTCGAACAGCGGGACAATCTGGCGATTACCCAGAAGGACGGCAAGTGGGTGATTGGGGGAAAAGAGGCCGCCGATTCATCCGCCATGCAAAGTCTGCTGACCGCGATCGACCAGCTCTCCATCGAAGGGGTGCGTCGCAAACCGGAAGGACTGTCGGCGTCGCTCCGTCAGGCGACCGCCGGAAGCCCCATCACGCAGGCGGACATGTTGTCGCTCCAGAGCAAAGGATTTTATCTGTCGCGTGACGGCCAGCTGTTGTCCAACGAAGGTGAGCTACAGGTGCAGAGCCGGGACGGCATTACCTACGTGCTTCGCTTCGGCGAAATTCTGCGCGGAACGGGCATGTTGATCACGGCCGGTGAAGGCGAGGAAGAGTCGGCCGCTTCGGGAGCCGCCGCCAGCCGGTATCTATTCCTGACCTGTGATTTCGACCCGAAATTCTTCCCTGAGCCGAAAAAGCCGACCAACACCAGCTTTCAGGGGAAAGCGGATTCTCTGCTGACGGCCGCGGAAAAGGAAAACAAGGCGCTTCAAGGCGAGCATGATCAGTGGCAACAGCGGGTGGATCGCTCGGGGAAATTGTCGCAAGACCTCAACCGACGGTTTGCCGACTGGTACTACGTGATCTCATCGGATTCGTTCGACAAACTGCATGTGAAGCGATCCGATCTGACTCGTGAAAAGGGGTGATTTGCCGGCTGAGGAATGATGATCGGGCCTGGTCGGCAACGACGAGGCCCGTTTTTTTTGTGAGTCTCTCGGAAATCCTTAGAAGGGCTGACAGATGGGGGTCGGGCCACCAAGAAACAGATAGGTGACCAGCGCCGACAAATCGGAAATGTCAATGTTGTGGTCGGGGGAATCGTCGATATTGGCGGAGCCAAGCCCGGGTGGGACAGTCAACGAAATATACAAGTAGTCCACCAACGCGACAATATCGGAAATATCAACCGCACCGTCCGGGTCGCCATCGACATTGCCGCACACGTACTTGACCGGCACGATACTGATCGTGGTCGAGCGGAAGCGCGGGGCAAATCCAACGCTTGCGAAATTGGTGTCCCATGGAATCAGCACAAAATCCCCGCCCGGCGGCAAAAAGCCACTGTCGATAGTCATTTTGCCGAGTCGTGTGCCTGTCATCCAAATAGCAACGACCGAACCATTCCCCGGTTCCAGCTTGGCCGCTGACGGCCCCGCCCAAAACGCGCTGATAACCAAAGTGTCGGGGGAGATGCCGTTTCGTTCACGAAAACCAGACAGACGAAGGTTCAGAACCGAATCGCCGGCCATGCGGCCAAGATACGCGATGGAGTCCAGTCGGGCGAAGCCGGTGTCAATTGTTCGCGTTATCAGCCCCAGATTGATTGTCTTGATCAGGCGGTCATTAACCACCGAAATGGTGACTGGGTACGAACGGCCCAGGTACAGGGTGGAAGGGTTGATTTTCACGGAATCAGGTTTACCAAGGTCCTGCGCCAATGCGCCCCCCCCAAGCGGCAACATGCTCATCCAGAGAATCAACCACGTCCGTTTTGCCGTATGACCTCCTGAGGTCGAGTCAGCGTTAATTCGGTAAGACCATGAACCTGCGGTGAGGCGTCGCGCCAGGCATCTGACCAAAGATAGCATCAGAGACGCCTTCTGTCAATCATGGAGTTACACTGGGCGCTGACAGGGTGACCCGACCCAATGTCTTAATCGCCCGTTTGATCATTTCCGTCTTGCAGGCATAGGCAAAGCGTATCGACGGGGTGTCATCGTAAAAAATATCACCGGGGATTGCTCCCAGGGAAAAGTTGGCAATGAGGTAATTGGAGAGGTCCCAGGCATTCCCCTTCCAGTTGTCGGTAATCCTGGCGTATACATAAAAAGCTCCCTGTGGAGCCACTTCACAACGCAGAAAATCGGTTTGATTGACTCCGGCAAACAGCAGGTCGCGGCGTTCGCGGTACGCCGCGCGCATCGTGGTAATGCAATCCTGGGGCCCGGTCAGCGCCGCCACGCCGGCCCACTGGGTGGGGGTGGAAATGCCGTTGGCCGTGTACAGAATCATCTTCTTGATATTCTCGGAGAATTTTTCGCCGCTACAGACGGCGTATCCCAGCCGCCAGCCGGACATGGCAAAGCTTTTCGAAAAGGTAAAAGCAGTGATGATTTTGTCCTGCACGGCGCGGGAATACCCGCCCGCCAACGACGCGATGCTCACATGCTCGGTGTCATAGATCACGTCCTCGTACGCTTCATCGGACACGATATAGAGATCGTGTTTGACGGCGATGTTCAAAAGTCGTTCGAGATCTTCGCGGAACATGACGCCGCCGGTCGGATTGTGCGGCGTGTTGATGGCAATTGCTCTGGTTCTCGGAGTAATCTTGCTTTCGAGTTCATCGAGGTTCCAGCGATACCCTAATTCAGGGCGCAGTTTCACCCGGTTGAGCCGACCGCCTGCGGCAATGATTATTTGTCCCGTGGCGGTCCAGTTCGGAACTTGGAACATGATTTCGTCGCCGTCGTTCAGGATCGAGCGAAAAGTGCAATAGAGCGCGTGCATGCCGCCGGCGGTGACGAACACCTGCTCTGGACTGGTCAGGTACGACATCCGATTCTTTTTCCCAAGCTTGGAATAAATGGCCTCCCTTAGTGGTTTGATTCCCGACGAAGGAGCATAGTGGGTCGCGTTATCACTCAGCGCCTTTATGGCCGCCTGCTTGATATGGTCGGGAGTATCAAACGAGGGATCTCCCGACTCCAGCCGCAATGGGTCGGGCATTTGCAGGAGGCGGTCCCGGACGGTGACTATCCCTTCAAATACCACTTTGGGCAATAGCGTGTTCATACGTTCTCCAGATCATCAGGTGTGTTCAGGTGGCAATCGGGCGGACTTCCATCCCGATAGTCGAAGTAGAATAGAGTCATTCAGTCCACGACGCAACGTAATAGTCGGGAGTCGCCGACAATTCTAACGGGGGTCGGTGGTTGGTGCTGTTCAGTCGGTTAGGAGGCATGGTTCAACTCAAGGTTGAACCAGGTGATACCCCAGATAAGAGTCAGGATGGCCTTGGCGTCGGCCGGCCAGTTCCCGCCAAGCAGATACACATAACACAACAGCGTGAGCCCAAAGAAGATACCATATAATCCCTGATGGAATCGGGACAGTACGCAACGTACGGCGCCAAGGACGAGATAGAGGACGATAAGCGCGGGGGTGGCCAGGACGACCATCCAGTTCCAGACCGACCAGTTTCGGAATGGGTTGGCCATGGGGGAATCGTCCGGCAAGTTCGCAATATAGAACAGGTGGATCAGAAAAAAGAACAGGGCGAGGGTGAAAAAAAGAAACCCCTCGGGCTCCCGGTTTTTGACCGACCGCAGTCCCGCCATGAGAAAGAACAGAAAGGCCGCGACGAGCGCGGTCACATGAACTATGGCGCTGTGAGTGAATATGTCCAATAGGGATTCGGTCACGGGGTATCGTTATCGTAAAGAACATGCCAATTGTCGATCACATCTGTCGGCATCTGCAAGCCACGGGATCATGGGGACTTGCCGCTTCCGGTGTCGGGGACTTCCCATACTCTGGCGGGCGATATTCGGGAACGGATTGCAGTTGATTGCAGAAGTGGGTCAGGAGCGCCGGTCGGGTCGTAACAAGGCCATCGTCACCCCAAAGATAACCAATGGGATGACAGCAGACAGCAAATAGATGTCGTGCAAGCTCCCCCCAAAGGTATCACGCCAAAAGGCAGTGAGATATGTGCCTACCCCGGTACCGCCAAGGACGGTGGCAACCATCAGACCGGACACGAATTGGCGATGGCGACCGGCATTCGCCGTGGCTTTCGCCAATATCGCCGGGTAGAAACAGGCGCAACCGGCACCGGCCAGGGCAAATGCTGGTAATCCCAAAGCGAAACCGCGACCGTACGAAACAGTAACAAAGGCGACAAACATGACAGGCGGCGAAACAAGAATCACAGCGCGCGCGATTTCACGTTTTGATAAAGCAGTACAACTAAATCGCCCCAGGGTCACCGCGGCCCAAAAAACGGAGAGGGCTAATCCAGCCGATGCAACCGCCAAACCGGCTTCCTCATGCAAGTAAATCACACACCAATTGCTGAACGTGGCCTCGGCGATACCGTAGAGAAACGCCAGCAAAGCGAAGACTAGCGCAATTCTTGGCAATGGAGAAGAGGGATCAGATTGATCGGCCAATTGTTCCGGTGTCAGGCCGGAATCCTTTCCCAGGGGAACAATGGATATGAGAACGGTGGCCAGAAGCAGGGGAGCCAGCCACCAGAGATGAAG
>JBGOTX010000032.1:0-10031 GCA_041476705.1 Candidatus Zixiibacteriota bacterium | reverse complement strand
GCTCGCGACGCTTCAAATATATTCGCCGCAACATTTGACGGCCAAAATCGTTTGTGTTTGGAGTATATGGAACCGGACAGGAAATATGGCTGACGCTGATTTGTCATCGTTGCGGATAGACCGCAGCAAGAAGGCCTCCGATCGGCCGGTAAGCGGCGCATGGAAATGGGTGGTGATCGTCCTTCTGGCCGGCGCGCTTGTGGCCGGGTTCTTCTTGTTGAGAGACCGCCTCGCTCCGGCAACTTCCGTGCGAGTGGCCACGGCGTCACTCTTGACCGGAAACGATGTCTCGGCCAATTTGGTGGCCACCGGATATGTGGTCGCCAAACGTAGCGCCGAAGTTGCTTCCAAGGCCACGGGGCGGTTGGAGTTTATCGGATTTGAAGAAGGAGACCTGGTCAAGTCGGGACAGGTGATTGCCCGGCTCGATAACAAAGACTTCGTCGCATCGCTGGATTTGGCCAAGGCCGGTCTGCGTCAGACCGAAGTTGATTCGACCGACAAAGGGCGAAAATTCCGTCGGGCGCAATCGTTGCTCAAGTCCGGTTCGATTACCGACGCTGAACTGGAGACATTCGAAGCCGCCTACAACAATTCGCGGGCCGCGGTTGAACAGGCGGCGGCGAATGTCCGGGTGGCCGAGGTTAATCTTGAAAATACCTATATTCGGGCCCCCTTCGACGGCACGGTCCTCTCGAAAAATGCCGATGTCGGCGAGATTGTCGCTCCGTTCGCGTCGTCCGCTTCCTCCAAGGGATCGGTGGTCACGCTGGCCGATATGTCATCGCTCGAAGTCGAGGCCGACGTGGCCGAGTCGAATCTTGACCGGGTACGAGTCGGCCGGCCGTGTGAAATCGTGCTCGACGCCTATCCGACCATCCGCTATAAAGGAGCGGTCAAGAAGATTGTTCCCACCGCGGACCGCGCCCGCGCAACGGTGCTGACTCGCGTCTCCTTCGCGCAACTCGATGAACGAGTCCTGCCGGAAATGTCGGCTCGTGTCAGCTTCTTCGCCGATTCGACCGATCTAAAACAGTCTTCGAATGCTTCCATGCTGACCGTGCCCAAAGATGCGGTCACCACGCGGGAAACAGGCAAAGTGGTTTTTCTCGTGAATGACAATATCGCTACTGCAATCCCGGTAGAAACCGGCAAGGAGATCGGCTCGCAAATTGAAATCATTCGCGGATTGAGTCCCGGTGATCGGGTCGTGTTGTCGCCGCCGGGCAAAATGAACTCAGGACAAAAAGTATCACTAACTCAATAGATCAGGTACCGATGGCAGAAATCTTAGTGCATGTTGAAGGAGTGTCAAAGTCGTACTGGCGCGACTCGATCGAGATTCCGGTTCTGCGTAACATAACGCTCGAAATCCCGAAAGGTGAATTCCTGGCGTTGATGGGACCCTCGGGTTCAGGCAAGACCACCTTATTAAATCTGTTGGCGGGAATCGACCGCTCTTCGCAGGGACGGGTGCGGGTCGGCGAGGCCGACCTTTCAACGCTCTCGGAGGGCGGATTGGCCTCCTGGCGGTCGGCTCATATCGGTTTCATCTTTCAGTTCTACAATTTGATACCCGTACTCAACGCCTTTGAAAATGTCGAATTGCCTCTCCTGCTCCTGAAGATGAGCAAAGCCGAACGACGTAAGCAGGTGGAAACAGCGCTGACCATCGTCGGTCTGGCCGATCGGATGAAGCACTATCCCAACCAACTTTCAGGCGGACAGGAGCAGCGGGTGGCCATCGCGCGCGCTTTGGTAACCGATCCGGACCTGCTTCTCGCCGATGAACCGACCGGTGATCTGGACAAGCAGTCGGCCGAAGACATCATGGGGCTGGTGACCCGCCTGAATCGTGAGTTCGGAAAAACGATCGTAATGGTCACCCACGACCCACGCGCCGCCGAGAAAGCACATAAGATCATGCGGCTTGACAAAGGTGAACTGGCGGCGACATGAAGGTTTTCAAGCTGATCACCCGTAACACCTGGCGACATCCGCTTCGCACTACTCTGACTGTCCTCGGTCTGGCGATTGCGGTAACCGCCTTCTGCGTCATCCGTACTACGATTGATGCCTGGTATTCTGATTCGCGGGCGACTTCGCCGAACATTCTGATCACGCTCAACCGCGTATCCTTGGTCTTCACTGTGCCGATGTCTTCTATCGAAAAAGTGAAACGGGTCGAAGGGGTCAAGGCCGTATCGTATGCCGCGTGGTTTGGCGGAACATACATTGATCCAAAGAACTTCTTTGCGAAGTTCATCGTTGATCACAACACCTATTTCGACTTGTACCCTCAGTGGGTTGTGCCACCGGATCAGATGGAGGCATTCAAGAAGGAACGCAACGCCGTTATAGTCGGTCGGAAACTGGCCGACCGGTTCGGCTGGAAACTGGGCGACGTTGTTCGCATTGTAGGTGACATATATCCCGGTAACTGGGATTATGTAATTCGGGGAATCTATACCGGCGCCAAAGAGGGTAGCAACGAACTGAATTGGTTTGCGCGTTACGACTATGTCGACGAACGGATGCGCGAGATCGCCCCTTCGCGGGCCGGTCAGCTCGGATGGCTGATCATCCAAATCGATGACCCCTCGAAAGCCGCCGTCATGTCAAAGGAAATAGACAACCTGTTTGTGAACTCGTCGGCGGAGACAAAGACACAGACCGAGGAAGCTTTTGCGCTTAGCTTCGTTGAGATGTCCGGCACCATAATCAGCGGCCTTAGGATCGTGTCGATACTCGTGATTGGCGTTATTTTGCTGGTGCTGGCCAACACAATGGCCATGACCGCCCGCGAACGGATCCGCGAGTATGCGGTGCTCAAGACGCTCGGCTTTTTGCCCCGGCACTTGATCGGCCTAATCGTCGGAGAATCGATAATGATAGCGGGGGCGGGTGGCGTAGTTGGATTGTTGCTCACGGCTTTCGCGGTCATTCCGCTCTTGGAAACGGCTTTGTCCGATTTTCTGCCGGTCGTTCGACTAACCCCCCTGACGTTGATACTCGGAGTCGGATCGGCGTTGGTCGTCGGTTTTTTGGCCGCAGTCTTTCCGACGGCCCAAGCCGTGCGAACTTCAATTGTCGACGGATTAAGGATGCTTGACTGATATGCCGTTGCTTGTTTCATACTCGCTCAAGAATGCTTTTGCGCGAAAGCTGACCGGGACACTGACCGTGGCCGGTATCGCGCTGGTCGTGTTCGTCTTTTGCGCCGTGCTCATGCTTGCCAATGGCCTTGAACAGACGCTGGCTGACACCGGAAGCGACAAAAATGTCATTGCCGTTCGCAAGTCGGCCAACACCGAGCTGGTGTCAATTCTCGTGCGGGCTGACGCCGATATTATCAAGTCCGACCCGGCCATAGTGCGCGAAGCCGATGGCACTCCCCGGTTCACCGGAGAAGTGCTGGCATTAATCGGACTGGCAAAAAAGTCAGACAGCAACATCGTAAATGTGAATGTGCGCGGCGGATCTGCGGCATCGTTCCTGGTTCGGCCGGCAGTTAAAATTGTGCAGGGGCGCGCGTACCGGCCGGGGTCATCGGAGATCATCGTTGGCTCGAAAGTCGCCAAAGGGTACTGGGGGGCGGGACAAGGCGAGCATCTGACTTTCGGCGGGCGAGACTGGACAATTGTCGGCGTCTTTGAAGCGGCAGGATCGGGATTTGAATCGGAAGTCTGGGTAGACTGCGATCAACTGGGGGCGGCTTTCAATTGGCCGACGTTTTCGTCACTGACGTTTCAAATCGCACCCGGGACTGACTTCGTGGCGCTCAAAAATCGATTGGAGTCGGACCAGAGATTGACGGTCGAGATTATGCCGGAAAGAGAGTACTACCGAAAGCAGTCGGCGTCATTTACGACCTTTATCAAAGTGCTCGGCATGTTCATCGCAATCGTCTTTTCGCTCGGCGCCGTGGTGGGCGCGATGATCACCATGTACGGCGCGGTAGCCAACCGCACGATTGAGATCGGAACCCTGCGTGCGCTCGGCTTCGGGCGTAGTTCGGTGCTCTTCGCTTTTCTGGCCGAATCGCTGTTCATTTCCGGAGTGGGCGGACTTATCGGTATTGCGCTGGCGAGTCTCCTCAGATTTCTGGAAATCTCGACCACCAACTTTGACACTTTTGCCGAGATCGCCTTTTCGTTCAAAATGTCCCCTCAGATCGCGCTTCAGGCAATCATCTTTTCACTCCTCATGGGATTGATCGGCGGGTTTCTGCCGGCTGTGCGCGCCGCCCGCGTGCGGATTGTCGACGCCCTCAAAGCGCGCTAAGCCGCTTCTCAGCCGTTACAGCGTAACGGTATCATCCAGCTTCGGAACAACGCACTCCCAGCCGCGGGTAGTTCGCAGATGACCGGCCATCGCCTCCGACTGATCTGGCTCCCCGTGGGTGACGAACACCGTCCGGGGTTTGGTGCTCATCGGTTCCAGCCAGTGTAAAATCTCATAATAGTCGGCGTGGCCGGAAAGACCGGATATGCTGACAATCTTGGCGTTCACCTCGACCGGCTGTTTGTGGATATATACCATGCGCGCACCTTCGAGCAGTTTCCGGCCGATCGTGCCTTCGGGCACAAACCCCACTATCGCCAAAATCGTGTGTTTGCTGGGAAGGCGATTAATCAGGTGATGCATGATGCGGCCGCCGGTCATCATACCGCTGGCGGAAATAATAATCGCCGGTCCTTGCAGATAATTGAGCTCTTTTGATGATTCTCGTTTGCGGTGAAGCTCCACGTCTTTGCCGTCGAGCATCGACTCCAGACTCGTTCGCTCCGCCCCTAGCTTATGATATGCGGCGTGCTTGACATAGATGTCCGTGGCCGTGACCGCCATGGGGGAATCGATGTGCACGGGAATGTGCGGAATACGGCCGTCCCGCACCAGCGTGTTCACCATGTAAATGATCTGCTGGGTGCGCCCGACGGCGAAGGCCGGAATCAGCAAAACGCTTTTGTTGGCGATGACCTCATCGATCAGATTGGCCAGATTGAAAAACGGGTCCTCCGGTTCATGCAATCGTCCGCCGTAGGTCGACTCACACACCATGTAATCACAAGCGGGGGGATCGGACGGGTCAACGGTCAACGGATTGCTGTACCGGCCGATATCGCCGGAGAACAGCACAGTCGTGCGTTTGCCGTTATCGGTGATCTCCAATTCCACGCACGCGGCCCCCAGCAGATGGCCGACAATATGATATCGGAAACGAAATACTTCGTTGATCCGGGTCCAGTTTCCGAATAGAACCGTCTGGAACATGCGCATGGTCGATTCGACATCGCCCTCTGTGAAAAGGGGCAGGGCCACCGGATGACTGCTGACTTTCTTCTTGTTCCGGAAAGTCGCGTCTTCCTCCTGGATATGCGCCGTGTCCATAAGCGTAACGGCGGCGATATCGAGCGTGGGCGGCGTGGCATAGATTTGGCCGCGAAATCCCTGGCGGACTATCCGTGGTAGAAACCCGACGTGATCGATATGAGCATGGGTAAGAATGACCGCCTGAACCTCGTTCGGATTGAACTTCATCGGATTCCAGTTGCGCTCGCGAAGATATTTGGCGCCCTGAAACATACCGCAGTCGATGAGAATCTTGTGGCCGTTGCAGTCCACCAGATACTTGGAGCCGGTCACTGTTCCGGCCGCGCCATGAAACGACATTTGCACCATCGGACACACCCTCACGCTTAGTAGTCAGTTGGCTGAAGTATACCTTAAACCGGACGGAGATTGAAGAATTTGTGGGGTATACAAGCAGGGCGAACCGAGACTCCGAGCACACCATGAACGGACGGCCGCCCGGCCCAGTCGTGACCAGACTGTCAAGACGTATCTGACGACCGGACTTGACTTTGCGGTCAAAACACCTATTCTTATCCCCCTTCGAGACGGCGAAAACAATTTCAAGGAGTCTATGGCGGACAAATACATCTTCACGATGCTCGGCCTGAACAAATTCTACGGTCAGAAACAGGTCCTGCGCAATATCAACCTCTGCTTCTTCCCCGGCGTCAAAATTGGCATTGTCGGCGAAAACGGGTCGGGGAAATCAACCGTGCTTCGTATCATGGCCGGACTCGACGATGCTTTTCAGGGAGATGCGTTCATCACACCTGGGTATCAGCCGGGCATCGTCCTTCAGGAGCCGCTACTTGATTCACAGTTGACCGTTCGTCAAACGCTCGAACAGGCGTTTTCTTCCATCACATCATTGTTGAAGGAGTACGATACGGTCTCGGCAAGCATGGCGGAACCGATGTCCGACGACGCCATGACTGCCGCGATGACCCGGATGGGCGAATTGCAGGATAAACTCGATGCCGCCGACGCCTGGAATCTGGATCAAAAATTGGCCACCGCGTCCGATGCGCTCTGTCTTCCCGATGACGACCGGATAGTCGGCACGCTCAGCGGCGGTGAGCGCCGGCGGGTGGCTCTGTGCAAGGCCCTGCTTGAGAAACCCGATCTGCTCTTGCTCGACGAACCGACCAACCACCTCGACGCTGAAACAGTCGACTGGCTGGAAGCGCAACTGCGCGACTACCCCGGCACGGTGATTATCGTCACCCACGACCGGTATTTTCTTGATAACATTACTAAGTGGATTTTGGAGCTCGAGGGCGGGTACGGCATCCCGTGGGAGGGGAATTACTCATCGTGGCTTGAGCAGAAGCTCTCGAAATTGTCCGGCGATCAGAAGAAAGAATCCCCCCGGGGTCGGGCTTTAGCACGAGAATTGAACTGGCTCAAGATGAGCAATAACGACCGCCAGGCGATGGCCAAGACGCGCATTCTGGAGTACGCGCAACTGGTGGCGCGCGAAACCGCCGCCCTCAAAGATGATATGTCGGTCATTCAAATCGCCCCCGGCCCGCCGCTGGGTGACAAAGTGATCGAGTTCGATAATGTCTCCAAACAGTTTGGCGATCAGGTGCTCTTCACCGATGCCAGCTTCAGCATCCCGCGCAACGCCATTGTGGGTCTGGTCGGTCCCAACGGCGCGGGCAAAACTACTCTCTTCAAGATGGTGGTCGGACAGGAAAAACCGGACACCGGCACGGTGGTAGTCGGTCAGACAGTCAAAATCGCTCACGTCGACCAGGGACGCGAAACGCTCGGCTCAGACCTAACCCTCATCGATGAAATCTCCGGCGGCGCGGCGGAAATCGTACTCGGCAAATTTTCTGTTCCCATTCGACAGTACCTGGCCCGATTCGGTTTTCGTGGCGCCGATCAACAGAAAATGGCCAACGCCCTTTCAGGTGGCGAGCGCAACCGCGCTCATCTGGCCAAACTGCTGAAGGTCGGCGGGAATGTTATTCTGCTGGACGAACCGACTAACGATCTCGATGTCAATACGCTGAGGATGCTCGAAGAAGCGATTTTGGATTTCGCCGGCAGTGTCCTGGTGATCAGCCACGACCGGTATTTTCTCGACCGCATTTGCACGCACCTGCTGATTTTCGAGGGCGACGGCAAACTGCGCTGGTTTGTCGGGAATTTCCGTGACTATGAAGACATGCGCGCCAAAGAAACCGGCGGACACCAGTTTGAGAACCGGCGCAAACGGTATCGGACGCTGGTCAAGGCCTGATGTCCGCGCACGCGATCTATTTGTGAATCTTACGGAGAAACTCTTCGACTTCCGGCACGCCCCCCTGGAACACCAGGTACCCGTTAGCCGGTTCGCGGTCGGTCGTCTCAGACGCGATCGGCGTTAACATCAATTTGTTGACCTCTTCAAGATCATTCGTCTGGCCGAACGCCCAGCCCAGCTTGATGTAGGCAACTTCGGGAAGCATGTTGGCCAGCGGAATGATTCCTTTGGCCATCAGATCGCGACCGGTATCGTATACGAACATGTGCACATACCCCCAAAGAGTCTGCACCGTCATATAGACCGCAACCCCTTCGCGCTGTGCCCGCTCGATCGCCGGATACACCGCTTTGTTGACATGCCCCAATCCCGTCCCGGCAATGATGATGCCTTTATACTTGGCGTCGATCAGCGCATGAATGATATCCGGTTGCATGTTGGGATAATAGTAGAGCAGGGTAACGCGTTCCTCGAAGTACGGCAGAATGTCGGCCTTGCGGTCGGACCGCCGCCGATGATAATCATCGGTGAGTGGCCGTATCTTCTCCCGGTCGACCATGGCGAGCGGGATATCGCCGATAGTACGAAAGGTTGAACGGTACGACGAATGCATTTTCCGCACACGGGTTCCGCGATGCAAGAGACCGTATTCATCGGAGGTCGGCCCGAACATGCAGACCATGACTTCGGCGATATCCGAATCGGCGGCGGTCTTGGTGGCGTGCATCAGATTCAGGGCGGCATCGGACGAGGGCCGATCCGAGGATCGTTGCGAACCGACCATCACAATCGGAATCGGTGAATTCTGCACCATGAACGCCAGCGCCGCCGCGGTGTGATGCATCGTGTCGGTGCCATGACCGATGACGATGCCGTCGATCCCTTTTTCAATCTCCCGGCCGATGGCGATCGCCAGCGTCTTGTACTGTTCGGGTCCCATGTTTTCGCTGAATACGGCAAACAGTTTTTCGGTCGAGAGGTTGCAGATATCGGCCAGTTCGGGGACGGCTCCATATAACTCGCCCGGTGAAAACGCCGGGATGACGGCGCCGGTACGGTAATCCAATCGGGACGCGATGGTGCCGCCCGTTCCGAGCAGTCTGACATTCCGCTTATCCGGTGAAATCGGAAATTCCTTCTCGGGAATCTTGTAGTGGGCTTCCTTGTAACCGACCTCCTTCATTTCGAGAATCGACTCGACCGCCACTCCGACGTTGTACCCCGAGGCAAGTTTGACGACGATATGTTTGTCATCATCGTTTTCGCTTCGCGGCAGAAGAATCCCCCTAAAATCACCGCGGGTCGTATGTATTTCGATCTCCCCCCAGACTCGGGCGCCAAAATTGGAGAGCGCTGACAGCGCGGCGCCCCGGTATCCTTTCGTCGTATCAGCCATTGGCCACCTCGCGAACGACAATGCGGTGCACCTCGATCATCGGCACGCACCCGATGACATGGATGCGAATTCGTCCCACCAGCCAGTTGATTTCAGCTTCGGGAAGTTTGGAGCGCCGATATCTTCTGAATTCCTTCCGCAACTCCCCGATCATCTCGACAATTTCAAGTTCAGTTAATCGCACGGTCGGCGTTTCCAGAGCGGCGCGGTCAAACGGCTGATTCGGGTGATCGACCGCAAACTCAAGCAGATGCGGGGCGAAATCAAAGTTTAGTCCGCGCTCGAAAAGGTAGTCGAACACCGCCGTAATCCGTTCGCGCCCCAGTTCCGAGCGACCGCCGTGACGCCCCTCCAGATGCCGCAGAGTCTGGCCAAGCAAAAGAGCAAGCGACCGTGTCGAATACGGATATCGACCGGCCAATTCTTCAATCAGACCCACCAGATTTCTTCTGAGCAGATATCGATGAATCGGTTGGGGGACGCCCCACGCGTCGAGCTTGCCTGATTGCGTGACCACCGGCGTCGGCAACGTGGCGCTCAATTCATCCAGGAGCGCGGAATCAATTGATACCGGCGCGGAGTCCGTGTCGGGGTACATCCGGTCCGGTCCCGGGAGGACCCGCTCGAATCGGGTGGTTCCGTCGGGCATCGCCTGTCGCGTTTCGTTCGGTACGCCGAGCAAGGCGAGGCGGCACCGCTCTTCGATTGTCTCGACCGCCGTTCGGATATCATCGGGCGCACCCCAGACGATAACCTGAGCATCCTCAGAGCCGGCTTGCAACTGCTCGCGAATCGCCCGCCATTGATTTTCGGACATGATCGGCTCGCGCATTTCCGAATGCAACAGGTTGGGACGCTCCAGACCGGCGATAACTTTCAAGCGGTCGCTTAATTCGTCGGCGAAAGTCCGTTCCGGTTGCATGAAAAATGACAACATACCGGTGAACTTGGGCAAATTAACAATTACCGTCTCATGACCGCACATGCGCGCCGTGCGGAGGGGTGCGTACAAGATATCTGATGTGG
>JBGOTX010000031.1:0-10134 GCA_041476705.1 Candidatus Zixiibacteriota bacterium | reverse complement strand
GGAGGGCGTCTTGCAGGAGTTCCTCGACAGCCGGGAAATCGCGTGGTTCGGAGATCAGTTCTTTGGCCATATACTTTGGTTGTAGACAATGTGCTCCACTACGCGCCCGACATTAGCCAGCGACTGCGGCGAGCATTTGTCGGGCGTGTCATGTTCGGTGTGCCAGTACGGGTAGTCGAAGTCGATAATATCGACCGCCCGCACCCCGCCAACATTCAGGGGAAGGTGGTCATCGATGATCGAATGGCGAACGGTATCGTGGAAAGTTGTGATACCAAGTTGTTTTGCCACCGACCAGACCATATCATTTAGCGGCTTCTGATATTGCTCGGAATACCCTTCCCGGAAAATCTCCTGCTGGGCGTCGCCCACCATATCGAGCACCAGCGCGAATCGGTATCTGCCGGCGATTCCCGTCCGGGCAAAGGCCTTGGAGCCGAGCAGATAGTAATCCAGATCGCTCTGTTTGCCCCAGTCTTCGGCATCCACCAGGAGCAGATCAACATTGTACCCGGGAGGACTCTGTTTGAACGCGTTGGCCAGTTCCATCAGGATCGCAACGCCTGAAGCGCCGTCGTTGGCCCCGTCGATAGGGAGCTCTCGTCTGGCCGAGTCGGTGGACTGGTCAGCTCTCGCCCGCGAGTCATAATGCGCCACAAGCAAAATCGGTTTTGCTCCTTTGTCACCACTGCGATGCGATGCGATAATGTTGACAATCGGCATCTTGTGTCCGCTGTACGGATCGTCGAACCAGAAGATCTGCGTGTCGACGGCGAGGCCGGACTCCCGAAAATGCCTGATCGCATACTGGCGGCAGTCCGACCAGGCCCGGGTCCCCGGAACACGCGGCCCAAACGCAACTTGATCCTTCAAGTATTGGTACGCCCGGTCGCCGTTGAACGGCGGAGCGGTGGCCGGAATCGAGTGGCACCCCGCCACACCGATCACGAGAGCGCACAATACTACTTTTCGTATGGTCACGCCGGTAATTTCAGCGACCACTCCACCGATGTCAATTGAAAAGGATTAGAAACGGATTTCAGCCCAGAGGCGTAGCTCACGAATATGGCTTTTGTTGTCCGAGGCGTCTCGCGAATCTGTCCAGCGCGCCGTCATACCCCCCTTGATCTGCGAGCTGAACTGATAGGCGATATTCTCGGAGACGGAGAACTCCGAGTTGTCGCGCCCTTTGGCAATAGGAAGTCCCCTGACTCCGCTCTCGGTGTAGGTCGAGTTGAACCGGATGTCCGTTGAGAGTTGCATTTGCGACCTGAATTTCAACTTGCCCAACAGCGGCAGACCGATGCCGCCGGGAGCCGAGAAAGAATACTGACTGCTGATACCTAGAGTGCTCTGACGACTTCGAGAAATAGAAGTCGAGTGGCCATCGACCGAAGAAAACAACTCCGATTCCGTTGTCGTCCGACCATAGGTACCTGTCAACGACAACGCTCGGAAAGCTTTGAATGTTACCGCCAGCATGGGGCTTCGGGCTATCGTGATCGTGCGGCTGGTCAAGAACCCCCGTGTCAGGTTGGATTCCTCCCGAACCTGGCGGCTGTAGGAAGTACTCGGCGTAAACACCTGGATAAACTTGTTGACTACGCCCTTGAACAGCGGGAGAGTCCTGAACGGCTGAATGCGAATGGACATGTCGGGCCAGCCGCTCGATACGCGTTGGGTACGGTCGCCGACCTTGACGAGATCGCGATTGACGTCCCGCCTCAATTTGATATCCAGGCCAACGCCGCCCAAAAAAGTAAATCCCGATGAAAACTCATACTGCTCCGCCTCGGCTGACAACGGCTGGCTTGATGATTGGCTGGCAATCGGTACGTTCGCCTGATGACTGAGTCCGAGCCGGTATACCATTCGCGGTCGGTCAACCATGCCGGGTACGGAGCCGGTAAAAGTCCGCTGATATCGGTAATTGACCGGTTTGATCCACCCGGTCAGCAGGCGCAACCAGCGTCGAGGATACTCGTACACCGGCGCAGACGAACTCTTGGGCTTTTCCCCCGGTTTCAGCTTGGACGGCTGGGGCGTCGAGCCGCCGCGCCCGGATCCGCCAATCAAAAGCAAATGCTGGAATTGGCCGCCTATAGACCAGGTCGTCGAAAGGTCGCCCTGCTTGGTTTTCGCCTGTCGATCATAACTGTCGTTATAGGTGGAAGAGAACGTGTAGTTGGTCGAAAGGAATTTGAATAAGAGCGGGCTCCACCCGGTCCGAAATGATTGATTGTAACTCAATTCCTGTCCGAGGTGCAGATCATTGAGTTTGAGCCGAACGTCCGCCGTATCGCTCAAATCGCGCCGCGTGTTATATGTGAAACCCAAAGAAATATTCTGGAACATCTTGTATTCAAGATTCATGCTTCCATCGAGTGTGCGGCTGAACGAGGAGCGCCGATTGCGCTTGTTGTCTTCGTTGATCGTCAATACCCGGTTATAGGTGCCGCTCCAGTGCCAGCTACCGGGATAATACGCCAGCTTGGACGACGCCAGCCGGTTCAGGAGTGGAACCGGCTTGGTCCAGAAGAAAATCGGGATTGCCTTCAAGTCGGCGTACCCCATTTCGTATTCGCCATGAACGCTGTACTGCTCATTGAAGCTGTACGGCATGACCGGAATCTCGCTAAGCGAGCGCGTATACGAAAACGACATGCGCTGGCGGTTCAACAGGACGCCGAACAGCGGGTTTCGGGATTTCTTCTGCATAGACTCGGAGAAGCTGATGCCTCGCCGTTCCGAAGTCGATCGCTCCAGCCGACGAGCTTCCGACGGCAGGATGATGTCCGAGTTGGTGGCCAAAAGCGGCAACTGCTCCGACCGCGAATAGTTCACGCTCACCGGCAATTGCGCGTTCCATAATTGCGGCAGGAACTTCCCAAGTCCGATTGAGAAATTCCAGCCAAAAGTCTTCTGGCTGTTGCCGCTTCCGAGGTTGTTATCCGACCCGCCGCGCGTGGCCGCCGCCAAGCCACGGAAGTATGGGTCCCTGGACTCATAACTCACTCCATAAGTCACCAGATCGGCCAATGAGCCGCCGACATCGATACGCGCCGCCGTGCCGACATCGGCTCGCACATCGGTCACGCGCAATTCGTCCACCCAGACTTCTCCGGAAATCCGGGATGAACCCTTGTTGACCAGACCGGCCGCCAGATACCGAATCTGGTTGAAGTTCGGACTTCCCCGAACGCGGTAGGAGCCGGAACTGCTGTCGATATTCCCGGGCAAGGTGGTCGAGTCCCGGTAGCGTAGTAACGTGTCCTTAAAGGCGGTAATGGCGTTGAAGTCCAGGTCGACATAGTTGCCTTCCGCCCAGCCCGTGTCCAGTTTGGTGTGAAACTCGTAAAAATTCTTGGCATCGAGTCCCAGCCGGAAAATAAACATGATCGTGTCGTTCCGCGCGCTGGTTGGCCCGTGGACATACATTTTGAGACGCCGGTACCCGGTGTACCGATCGACCGACAGAAGCTCCTTTACCGCCATGCAGGTATCGGAGGGGTATACGCTATCATAGACGAGCGCCATTGCCTTCTGCGCCTCAGTGACATTGTTGGTCTTGTCATAATATGCCACCACACCCGGCGCCGGCTTGAAATTGGAGTTCTCTTGATCGCTGACCGAGGCCACGTAGAACCGCGAGCCGGTGGTATCAGTCAGCCGCGGCGACGTCACCGCCTGCATGATCGTATCGTTCCAGCTTGACTGGACGAAGTACCAGTTGGCGACGTCTACGGTCACCGTGTCCCTGTCGGCCTCGGGCGATTCCAGCCAGGCGCGCACATAATTGACCTGATTCCATTTCAGCGGCGCGCCGAAAGTGGTATCCATGGCGGCCGAATCGCGGATGGGAATCCGGTAGGTCTTCCAACCCTTGGCGTTCTCCGACGAATCGACAAGGAAGGTATCGGACGCCAGATTGACATGATAGGCATAGTAATCGTTTTGCCGTTGCATGGAAGTCCCGACCTGCGCCTCTTTGTCCGGTGCATCTCCGGCCGCAGGGTCCTTCAAATTCCCCTCGGTGCCGTTAATCCAGTCGTACCGTAGGACATCGTTGGCTCCGATGACGGAGTCCCTGAACGCGTCAGTGAGACGACGGCTGGACACCGGTGGAAGATTCTTGCTATAGTCATTCGATGATGCCCCTACGTACGAGCGGAAATCATCGCGGTTCGGATCGGGCAGAGTGTCGGCATTGTATCCCTTCTCGAGGGAATCAGGGATATTGTCCATACCGACATCTTCCGACGGAGTCACATGGTCGTTGAAATCCGCATTCTCGCTATTGTCGTCCTCGTTGTTGTTGTTTACATCCTCGCTGATTCTGCCGATGTCGAAATGCAGGATACCCTTGTTGCCGTGCACGCGAATTTCGAACAGCCGAAGGCGGGCATCGTCGAGCGGCCTGACCACCGACTGAACTCCCGCCCAGTGATACCCCGGCGCCGTCGGCCGCTCCGGTCCGAGGCCGGTCGTATTCGGCCGATACACCAGACGAAAAACTTGAATCAATCCCTCTCCCTGCTTGCGCTGGCCCTTGTAGACGTCTTCCCATGGGATCGTGCCCGGCGAATACCAGAGCAGGCGGCCTCGACGTTGCATAACGCTGTCGGCGCCTCCTTTATCAGTCTGCTTCATCTGAAGAGGTGGGGAACACAACCGCCATCCCACCCGGCTCAGCCCAATCGACACTTGCTCGACCGTCCCCTCAAAGTCATCGATATACGCGACACCCGTGACATTTGGATTGGGCCGTGACTGGGCAACTTCTCCCGAAATGGACATCGCTGACCGGACGTCGGTGGCAATGAATGGCAGGGCGTTTACCGCTTTCGTCAGAAATTTTGGATACAGATTCAGGGCGAAATCAAACCCCGCTACCGTCCCCCGGGCCGTTTCCTGTCCCACCCGGGGCTTGCGCTCTTCGGCTTTGTCGGATTTGTACAGGAAGGTTGTGCCAAAACGAAGATTTTGGTTCACCTCGTATTCTGCCCTCATTCCGAACAGGGTCTTCTTCTGCAGTGCGAGAAATGGCGCATATTCAAAATCAATCGCCAACTGGGCATTCGGATCGAGCGCATCCTCCTTGAGCAGGGTCAGTTGACCGATTTCGTAGGATATCTGATAGTCGACATCTTTCTGAAGCTGACGGCCGTTGAGCGTCACTCGTTCCGACCCGGGGATAATGTTTACCCGGTTTAGCCGAATGATTGAACTGCGGGTCTTGGCCGACATACGGATGTAGTACTTGGAGTTTTTCCAGCGGGCTTCACCCTGATTGTTATACAGATCCGGTACCGTGTCCTCCAGTGGGGGCGCGCCATACCCCTGGAGCTGGTAGGAGGTATCAGTATTGAAGGGAAATCGATGCGGGAAAATGAGCAGTCCCCAGTCGGAGCGGAAGATATTCTTGATTTCATCAACCCGGTCATCAGGAAGGCGCTGATTTTGCTTGTTGTACAGATCTATTCCGAGAATGGTCAGATAGCTGGACTGCCTGGTTGCTCCCTCCTGCGGCTGATACGACAGGTTTTGGGTATTTTGCTCATCCCCCGGCAAACCTTTGAATATTTTCATGTCGAGGTCTTCGACCGTCGACCGCATCGGTATTTCATAACAATTGCGCCACATCATATTCCAGGTTGGATCCGACGGCACAAAATTACTTGATTGCGCGCGTATTTTTTTCAGCACGAGCTCATTGCCGACCTCCCTGCCGACCGTTATTATCGTATCTCCGCCGGGCGCACGACGTCTAATCTGATAGGAAACGGAGATTCCCCACGTGGTGTGGGAAGTGATAAATACGAGATAGTGGCGGCTTCGGGTCGAGTCATCGAACCACTGGTAGTACGGCACGGTCATTCCCTGAAGAGGAGTCGAAGAAAGTTCGGTGACCCGGTATCGTTCCATAAAATTGGAATCGGCGGGACTGAGCGGGTCGCGATAACAGGTGGCAAAACGGAGCTGGGTAGAGTCGGCCCGCCGTTCTTCAAATACCCTGAGGTTAAAAATGGAATCATATCTCTGCAACGGCTCCGCATCACCGGGGCCGCCCAGGTCGAAAATGCGGCCATCGGCATACTGGGCGTCGCGAATGATTTTCGCTCCCTGTTCGGTCGTGGCCGAAACGGAGGCGTGCTCGGATGTTCCCTTTTCCTGCGAGGCGATCATGGTCAGTTTGAGACCGCCGATCTGGGCTTCAGTCTTGATACCGAAGAGACCCTGGATCGACCGCGAATATCCGATAAAGCGCGTATTCGGAAGGGACAGGGTGGTGTTACCGGCTTCGACCGTTCTCAGGATGTCGTCCTGGTCGCCTTTGTACCGAATCTGGATGCGGTTGGCCAGCGGGATATCGGTCTGATTGTCCTGGGATACCCGCACGCTGATCTTTGATCCCACCGTACCGCTGATTTCGAAACGACTAATCTGATCCATATTGAGCGACGGGAATTTGCTCTGGCGGATCAGATCGGTATTGGCCCCATCGCGCCAGGTGGACCGTCCGGAGAACGAGATCTGCTGGATTCCGGAAACCGAAAGATTGCCGCCCCCCTCACCCACCAGGCGCTCAACCCGTTTGGGCAATGGAACGCCGATCGAAATTCCCCCGCGCCCCTTCTGCTGATGCGAGGCCCTGAGAGACTGCTGAACCAGAGAATCCTTGGTCGATCGTACGAATTTGGTAACCCGGTAGTTGAGATACTGCTTGGCGTCGGTCGATACCGGCACCATCGATACCCGCTGGTTCAACTTAAGAACAAAATTCAGAGAATTGTTATCAAAGCTCGACTCTTCGAGCGAGGGTACGCGCGTCATCGACGGGAACGCATAAGATGTCTTGGGATACAAAGCGGCGGAAAAACGAGAATTGGGCGCGTCGTACGGCGAGACCACCGTCGACGGCGTCAGCAACGAGGCCTGAAAGCCGATCCCCTGTCCGGCGACTGATGGTGACATCGATGCCGCAGACAGGAGGCAAAGGAGGATCAAAACGAAATAACGAATCGTTGGTCTCACGTCCACCCAACCGGGTGAGCTTACTTTAGTCATTCGATACCAAACGCTCGATACTTGTCCTCCATCAAAAAACGCCCAACTGCTGGACTTCTTCCTGCAGTTCAATGCCGAATTTTTCCTTCACTCTCTGCTTCATGATATCGGCGAGTTTGCGAATATCTTGTGAGGTGGCGTTCCCGGTATTGACGATGATATTGGCGTGTTTTTCAAAGACTTTCGCGCCGCCGACCTGCAATTGTTTGGCTCCGACCTGTTCGAGCAATTTCCCGGCCGCCAGCTTGCCGTGCGGTTCGCGAGGATCGGGAATATTCTTGAAGAAACACCCGGCCGTCAACTCGCTGGGGTGCTTGGTTTCGCGCATCGAGAGTATCTCCTTAATCCGCGCTTCTACCGTCGGCCGATCCGCCGGAACCAGAGCAAATGTCGCCGTGACCACCACTTCGTGCGTGACCTTAAGATACGAATCCCGGTACGCAAATCGGCAGTACTCACGATCGACGGTCCGAGGGTTTCCCTGAGAATCGACGAGGCGCGCCGAAGTCAAAACCGAGCCGATCTCGCCGCCAAAGGCGCCGGCATTACCGTATATTGCGCCGCCGACCGATCCCCATATTCCGGCCGCAAACTCAAGTCCGCTGAGCCCCTGCTCAGTCGCAAAATTCACCAGGGCCATCAGGTCCTCGCCGGCGCCGCACTCGATAGTCGCCGGACCGGAAAGACATATGCCGGTAACATCCACTTTGATGATCAGGCCGTCAAATCCGGCGTCCGAAATCAACAGATTCGAACCGCCACCAATGACAAAGAACGGGATCGACAGCCGCCGCGCCGCCTGGGTGGCCCGCACAATCTCATCGGCTGATAGTGCCGACAAGAAATACCGCGCACGGCCACCTGTTCGGTAGCTGGTCAGCGTGGAGAGGTCCTTGCCGAACTCGAGGTCAGGCCCAAACGCGGTCATAAGGGCGGCCATTGGGACCGACGCGAAAGCTGAAGTCTGTTGAGTCATGCTTAACTTTTTGTCAATATACCAGATTACGGGATAAAGTCAATTTCGGACCACTTGCATCAGGTATCTTTGTTATCGACCGAAGACTCGCCGGAATTGACGCCATCCGGGGGAAGCGGTGTATCCCCTTTGGCGGCCTCGTCCACGAAGTTAAGCCGGAGCTCGTACAGGACCCGGTCAAGCAGAGTTTGCTCCTCAGACACCAGGTTGCCGCGAGTCTTTTTCGAGAGCATTTCAAGAAGGTCAATCGTACCCCTGGCCTGATTCAACTCGCGCTCCACCTTACCGGTCAAGGGAGAAGCGATCTTTCCCAACTGAACCATAGCGCCCGTCTGAAGACTCAAAACCAGCTGGACAAATTGCATGTCGATTTGCGGAGCGTCACTATTCATACTACCCCGGATACAAGAATGTAGTCAGTTCTCATCCACCGCCCAGATGAATATCCCGACCCCGGGCGGCTTCCTCGACATAGTTAACCAATTTCTTATACGCATCGTCAAGAGTTCCCGGTGAGAATAATTGCTCGGCCAGACGGCGTGAACTTTCAAGCAGGTCTTTATCGGTCGCAAAGTTTGCCGCTTTCAATTCGGGCAGGCCGGCCTGACGTATGCCGTACACTTCGCCCGGCCCCCGGAGAAGGAGGTCGGCTTCGGCTATTTCAAATCCGTTAGAGTGAGCGGCAAAGTACTCCAGCCGACGCTGGGCCAACTCACTCACCGGCTCGTGAGCGACGGCAATGACCGCCGACTTCCGTGCTCCGCGCCCGACCCTGCCCCTCAGTTGATGAAGCTGTGCCAGGCCGAATCGCTCCGCGTGCTCGATCAGCATAATCGATGCGTTCGGGTTATCGATGCCTACTTCGACGACGGTAGTAGATAGCAGGATATCTACCTGCCGGTCCCGAAACTGCTTAAGCACAGCGTCCCGTTTATCCGCGGGGAGCCGGCCATGAACCAGGCCAAGCCGACGGTTCTTGAATACCCCCTGCGACAGATTCTGGTAGGCCTCTTCCACGCTTTCCAATTCCTCATTTTCGGACTTTTCGATGAGCGGATAGACGATGTATGCCTGGCCCCCATCTTTGATCTCATCCTCGACGTATTGATAGATTTTCTCACGGGCATCGGTCGACCGCCAGACGGTCCGAATCGGCAGTCGTCCGGGTGGCAGGGAGGCGATGGTCGAAATTGAAAGGTCGCCATAGAGAGTGAGCGCGAGTGTTCGGGGAATGGGCGTAGCCGTCATGATAAGCAGGTCGGGACTATCCCCCTTGGCGTAGAGTTTCCCTCGCTGTTCGACTCCAAACCGATGCTGTTCATCTATGATGACCAAGCCCAGGCGGGTGAACTGCACATAGTCGTAGATCAGGGCGTGGGTACCGAAGAGAATGGAGATATCACCCCGACGACAGGCCTCGGCGGTTTCCGCCTTTTCCTTTGTTTTCAAGCTCGACACGAGCAGTCCGGACGTGATGCCGACCTTGCCCAACGGCTCACTCCAGGTGCGAAAGTGTTGTTCCGCGAGTATTTCAGTCGGGGCCATGAAGGCGCACTGCAGATTGTTTTCGGCGGCATACACCGCGGCGGTAACCGCCACCACAGTCTTGCCACTGCCGACCTCACCATGCAACAGCCGGGACATAGGTCGCGGTCGGCGCAAGTCGGACACGATCTCCCGCACGGTGGTCTTTTGTTCATCGGTAAGCACAAACGGGATTTGCTTGCCGAATCGACGGACCAACTGCCCCGGCTCGGCATAGGTGTGATGTTTTACAATCGCATCCTTGTTCCCCTTGCTTCGGAAGACGTAGTATTGAAGTTGAAGCAATTCGTCAAAGGCCAGCCGGCGCCTGCTTTCCTCTATCTGCTCGCGTGTCTCGGGGTAATGTATATGTGAAACCGCCTCATGGAGACCAGGCAGTCCAAGCCGTTTTCGTTCGATGACCGGCAACGGGTCGGGGATCGAACCCTTGAGCTGGGCAAATATCTCCGTGGTTATCTTGCGTATACCCTTGCTGTTGAGGCCGGCTTTGGATAGCTCGCTCTTTTGCGGATACACGGGAATGATCCGACCGGCGTGGACCATTT
>JBGOTX010000030.1:0-10386 GCA_041476705.1 Candidatus Zixiibacteriota bacterium | reverse complement strand
GTCGCCGGATAATACGCCGAGTAAGTGGCGAATCCGGTCGCGATTGGCGTGACTGCAGGTCGCCGCCAGCTTGTTCATGAAGCGGGAAAATCCGTCCCCTTCGGTGGGGGACCCGGACGGACGCAGGAGCCACCGGAGTCGATGCAACATATGAATGCGGGTCAAGAATGAATTGGCCGAAAGCAACAGAGGATTATTCTGCCGCCAGTAATTGTAGGCGGGGTTTTGTACCCAACTTTCCTCGGAGTTGCTCATCGTGCCGCGAAGTTGCCCAAGTTCCTGATCGATCGCATCGCGAATGCGGGGAAGGTTCTCGGCCCGCAAATCGGTTTCAAACATCGTGCTCGACAGCCAGTCAACCGCCTTCCTAATCTCAACGCTGTCGCTTCCGGCGGCTCGCACCACAAGTTCGACGCGGCCGGAACGGAAATTGGCGTCGTAGTACGTGTTCAGTCCCAGAATTTCCCGGCGAATCCGCTCGGCCATCTCGTCGTATGGAATCACGCGGCCGTTGTGAACGATACCGATATCGGTGAGTAGGGTGGGCAGGGCCGAGACATAGACCAGCAATGACTCCGGAACCACATTCATATTGAACGCCAGTCCCATGGTGGCGGAGGTCATGTTGTCGAAAGTCGAACGAACCACCGTGACTCCGCCGGTCAGCGTGTCGCGGACATACTGCAGTTGGTCATCCAGCGTCATCGGCGGGTTGTCGACAAAGGAGGGCATCGGAATGGTACGGCCAATCGAATCAATCACGGCCGTGTTGGCGTCATATTCCGCCTTGTATTTTGCGATGGCGCCGGTGGTGGACGTATCGCTGTATTTCTTTTTGAGGGCTTGCACATAGTCGTCAATTCGCTTCTGACGTTCCGCTTCACTCTGGGCGAGCAGTTGCGGATTGGGCCGCGACGCGACGGCGTACGGTTTGGTCGATATCAACTTCCACTTGGCGAGATATTCTTTCCAGATATTGGCCGGAAGGTTCATCAAGCTGTCGGCGAATTTCAGTTCACTTTCAACGATGAGCGAACGGCGGAAACCACCCGCTTTCTCGAGTTGTTTCAAGTACTGCATCCAATCAGAACCGGAGCCCCGATACCCGAATCGAGGGGGGGTGTTGAGAAAGGTTCGAAGCGACCGGCGTCGCTCGATGATTCTATTGGCCGCCCTCTGGTTGAAGTCTTTCAGCTCGGAGGAAGCGTCGGCGCACGACGCTATGGTCGTGATTTCGGTCTGTACCATCGAGCGAAGCGAATCAAGCATCGGTTCGGTCAGATAATCAGACCGAACATTATCGAGCACAACATATACCGGATGTCCCGGCTCGGCATCTTCCCAGCCGTACACGGAGCAGTTGCCCAGATCGATCTTGCGCGTTTGCGAATTGACGAAAGTTTTGAACAGCGTCGAGGTTTGACCGGATGCCAGATTGGACATGAACAGATCGAGCAGATAGAACTCACGGTTATCGCACTGCACCTGCGGCGGCCACGCCAGCTGTATCAGCCCCGGTTCGTTGGGGTTCTGGTTGGGGAAATCAACCAGCGCGATCGTTCCGGTCGGGCCCGGTTTTGGCGCCGGCATGAAGTTTTCGATCAGGGCCGGATCGGCATGGGCAAGCGGGGACGCGTTCGGTTCGACCCGTTTGAAGATTTCGGACAACTTGTTCAAGCATACGTCGAGCGGGATGTCATTCGGAATCGACACGACTGTGCCCATATTGTTCAGATGGTAATTGGCGTCGTGGAATCTCCGGAGGTCGGCGGGGACCATCGTGCGGATGGCGGCCGGGTATCCGCCGGCATCGAGACACATCGGGTGACCCTCGCCCCAGATCAGCCGGCCCATCCGGTACGACAGTTCGCCCCAGGGGGATTCGAAACCGCGCACCATCTCGTTGTATACGGTCCCCTTTTCCTCCAGGCGCCACCCCTTGCCGTCGCCTGATTCAGCTAAACCGAAGTTGCGAACTTCGCGGCGGATTTCTTCGTCGGAAAAAGATGGGTGCAGAAGGGCGTCGAGTTTGGCCTCAAACAGTTCAAAGAAAACATCAGCCCCGGCGGCCGTGTTGAAATCATAGCAGGTCTGCATCTGTTGAGTGAAGGCCGAGCTTTCGCCCAGACGCATATCTTCAAGCGACGCGACATATCGCCCCTTGGTCCCTTTGCCAAGGAGCAAGTGTTCGCAGGTATGCGGCTCGCCCTGATCCGAAGGCGGCGTGGAGTTGAACCACATGAACGCCTGTGGCAGGGACTGAATGCGCAGGACATCGAGGACAAATCCGCTCGGGACATGGCGAAAACGAGCGCCCACCCGCGCGCCCAACTCATTTTCGTACACGCATTCGGTGGTGAACGAGGCGATCGGCTGTTTTTCTTTGAGACCGTCCAATAGCGGATCGCCGAGCGCCAATGTGCGGAGCGCCATCATCGCGCCCAGAGCGATTCCACAGACTAATCGAAAACTCTTCATGGGGTGACATCCTCTCGTCATGCGCATTTCCCTGCGACTCATTTGTTGGTATGGTCCGCGCCCGGAATGCGGCGGCTCATCAATGGCCGGTATCATACACCAACCGAAAGCGAAAGTAAAACGGCTTTTGGCCGGCAAGGCCGGCCCCGAAGGAGAGGATTCAGGGGGTCAGGGTTTGGCGGCTTTGAGGATCGCCTCGGAGATGGGGGTGTAATCTTTCCCGAAATGGTGGCCCCCCGGCAACTGGATGACGCGGACGTGGCTGGTGTCCACTTGCGTGCACAGCGTTTCCTGTTCGTCGGCGCCGTAGAAACACAACACCTGCTTTCCCTTGAGTTTCTTCACTTCCGGCAGGGTTGGCCGGTCCTCTTTGTGCTTGCCACTTCCCACCAAATCGAGTACGTGAAATTTGAAATCGACCGAGGTCTCCGGGCCAAGCAGGGCGATCACGCGCACGGCCGCGAGTTGACCGGCCGGCAGGCGGTTGGCCATAAACGGCAGAACATCCGCGCCGCGCGAATAACCGACCAGCGCCACTGCCTGTCTATGCCAGATGACCTGGAAGTGTCTGATGATTCGGCTCAGGTCAGCTGAGGCCTCATCGGGGGTGCGTCGCGTCCAGAAGTATTTGAGCGCGTTCAGTCCGACGACCGGCACGCCGCTGTCGGCCAGAGCATTGCCAATCTGCCGATCAATGGAGGCCCAGCCGCCGTCGCCGGATACGATGACCGCAAAGTAATCCGCGGTGTCACCGACCGGATCGACAGTGACCAGCGGCAGATCGTCGATGCTCCCGCTGTCGGCCGGTGCGGTTGAAGTATCGGCAACTTTCGGCGAGGCCGTCAATTTTGTATCGCGCGGCGTCACCGGACGCGCCCGCTGTTCAGTTTGAAGCGTCGCGAGTTCCTTAAACGTGCCTTTGAATTGCGGCATCCAATTCGCCTGCACCGAAAAGCCATGACCGACTTTGGGTAATTCGATGATCTTGGCCCGGCCGGTTTTGGCGACGTACTCCTTCACCGTCTTCGGGTCGCATACCTGATCGACCAGACCCTGAAAGGCATACCACGGGGTTTCGAGCTTGGGCGCTTCTAGGAAATTGAATCCTTTTCCTTTTGGGCCGACCGCCCATTCAAGGCCGGCCCCGCGACAAAACTCTCTGGTCAACGGCAAGTCGGGGCAGAAGCCCAGACTGATCGCCCCCTGAAAAGTATTCACTGGCGCTTGAACTATGACCGCATAGACCAGTGTCGCACCGGAAGAATACCCGACCAGAACCGGCGTGATATATGTCGGAAACTGGAAATGTTCCTGAATGAACTGGCCGAGCGCCTCAAAGTCGGACGCCGGGTACGAGCATTTATCCGAGCCGGCCTCGAGGGCTTTCAGGTATTTCGTGATATTGACGCCAACCACCAATGCGTCGAGCGAAGTCAGCGCCCGGGCCATGTCGACCACGCCGAGATTCCAGCCGCCATCACCAGACACAAACAGCACGACACTGGTTGGGTGTTCGGCCACTCGGTAGGTATGCACGATACCGAACCGTCCGAAAGTGAGTGAATCCTCTTTAATATCGGCGCCCCGGATCGAAGCGGCCATCAAGACCAGAACCAGCAGAACTATTCTTTTCATTTGCTTATGACTCCTTTGAATCCGCCGGCGACCAGCGACGCGATATTGGACAATACTCTGGGTAGAGCCAAACCGCCGGGCGACACCAAATATTTCGGTTCCCAGCTGGGGTCGAATTTTTCCTTATACTGACGCAGACCCTGAAAGTTGTAATAGTGTTCGCCGTGCCGAAAAATGATCGAACCGAGGCGATTCCAGTACGGAGCGAGGGAGCGGTTGTCCATTCCCGAAAACGGCGCCATTCCAAGATTGAACCATCGGTACCCCTCGGTCTTCCCCCAAAGCATCAACTCGATGAATAAGTAATCCATCACGGTATTCGGAGAGTCGGGTGTATGCCGCATCAAATCAATCGACAACTCTTCCTTGAGCGATGATTCCCAGATGGTAGCGAAGGCGATGATCTCGCTGTTGCGGAGAACCAGTCCCGCCGGAAAGCGGCAGACGTAGGCGTCGTCGAAATAGCCAAGCGAGAATCCCTTTTCGCGGGCATTTTTCAGCTCGAGCCAGAGATCGGACACGGCGCGAAGGCGGGGAAGGAGATTGGGGACCATAGACGCCGGGACCAGTTGGAAGGTGCATCCTTCGCGCTCGGCCTTGGTGTGATAATGCCTCAACGCTTTGCGGGCCCCCCCTTCCAGCGAGAATTGGGGAAGTGGCACGCGCGCTTCCTCGCCGAGTTTCATCGGAGTCAGACCGAGATCGAGGAAGTAATGCAAGTACGTCGACTTGATCTGATAAAAGGCGGTCCATCCGTCGTGACGATCGCAAAGTTCGCGGAATCGCCAGATCAACTCGCGCCATTCTTCCTCCGGGCCGACCGGTTCACCCATCGCTACCCAGGTCCGCCCCTCAATGCCGTACATGATGAAGGCATTGCCGCTTTCGCTGAAAAGAAACGGCTTGTCGCCGACCAAGGCCAACTTCGCGGTTGAGGACGACACCGGCAGGACAATCCGCTCGACTTTGGCCATATCCTCCGGTCCGGGTCGGTCCGGTTCCGGTTGCGCCGGCTTGAAAAGCTTGGACAGCGCCAGCACAAGCGCCAGCGTCACGACACCCATGCTCGCTCGGAGGAATCGCGGCGCATCGCCGCCGATCGTGAATTGCCACCAGAGGTCCTGGGAATATTCGACATGCCTGAAGGCGAAATATCCTATCCAAATTGATGCGCCTATGGCTACGGCAATGGCCACCAGCCAACCGGGGCTGAAAAGCGCATCGATTATTGTGGCACGTCGATAGAAATGTTTGCGACAAGGCAGGAGCGCTACCAGCGTCACGAACAGAATAGTCGCTTCCTCGTAATCCAACCCCTTCAGGAGTGAGACCACCACGCCGACCGCAAGCAGCGCCATAGCGGCCATCCAGGCGGCATCAATCCGCCTTTGCAATCCCCACGTGAGAAAGAGCAGTCCGACACCGGCCAGACTTCCCAGTAAGTGGGAGATTTCAATAATCGGAAGAGGCATGACATCGTTCAGCCACGACAATCGCCACGCGACCGCGGGCGTGGCGCCTGAAAACAGAAGCACCACGCCGCTGACGAAGGTGGTGATTGCGAGCAAATTGGGGAGGATCGCCGGGATCCACTGGCCGACCACTCTCCCCACCCAGGCGGCGCGCCGGCGCGATCTGAGGAATTCATACGCGCCGAGTGAAATCGCCGCCACGGCAAGCGGGAAGAGGTAGTAGATGCCTCGAAACGCCAACAGCGACGCCAGAATTTTGTCGGCGGTGATCATCGGCGAGAGCATGACGATGACAACCGTTTCGAATACGCCCAGCCCGCCGGGAATTTGGCTCACGATACCGGCAATCTGGGCGAGCATGAACACCCCCAGAAAAAGCGGGTAGGTCAGGGTATTGTCCGAAGGCAAAAGGATGTACAGAACCGAACTAACCAGCATCCAGTCGGCGGCGGCGAGAAACACCTGCCCAAGAGCGATTCTCGGTTTGGGGAGCGCAATATCCCATGCGCGAAACCGGAACGGTTCCTTGCGAACGATGGTGAGCACGACATACGACACCATCAGGGCCAGCAGAAAGATTCCAGCCGGTCGCAACGATCCGAACGGCAAATGCAGTTCGGCGGGAATGGGAAGGTCTTCCAGCGTAAAGATGAAGCCGCCGGCGGCGAAAAAACCCAGCCAGAGCGTGAGCCCGTTGAACGCCACCACCCGAGTGACATCGAGGGCCGAGAGGCCCCACGCCGAATACATGCGGTAGCGCAAAGACGCCCCGGTGAGCATGGTCAGGCCGATGTTGTTGCTGAATGCGTACCCGATGAACGACGTGAACGCGATCTTGGGATACGGCAGGGCGTGCTTGATATATCGCACAGCCAGCGTGTCGTATCCGGTCAGCGCAAAATAACTGCAGGCGGTGAAAAATGCCGCCAACAGCAACTGGTACGTGGGGAGTTGGATCAGATACCCGGCGACGTCCTGGTAATGGTAATTCTTAAGCTCCCGATCCAGCACATAGAGAGCCGCCGCGAACAGCACGATTCCCAACAATGGCAGATATCGACGCGCCTCGAATTTCACGACTATAGTTTACAGTGTAGGGCGGCCCAAGTCCATGCCTATTTGCGGAAGATCGATGGAGGGTACACGGGGGAATCATCGTTGGCGGTATCACCAAATCGGGCCGAGAGCTTGATGGTCTCGGCCCGATAATATTCAGATAAGTTCAGCGTTGTTTCACTGGCAGACCGCCGGAAGCGTGAAGCTGACATATAAGTAATCAACCAGCGCCGACAAATCGGAAATATCGATACTGCCCGCGCCGTCGACATTCGCTTCAGCTGTGCAACAGAGCGGCGCGAAGCTGACATATAAGTAATCGACCAGTCTCGAAAGATCCGAAATGTCTACCAGATCAAGGGGATCACAGTCGACATTGCCGGTTCTCCCGACGCAACAACTGGGCGGCGCGTTGACGTTGGACAAAATGGTCGTCAGCCCGGCGCTCCCGCTCGTGGAATACAGATAGGCCATGCGATAATGAGCGGTATCGTTGGGACCAAGAGTTGTCTGTCCAAAAGTGAGAAGTGATGACCAGTCACTTTGAGTAGCCCCGATTACGTTTGCCGTCGCGGCCATTTCCCTGTAGGCTTCACCCTTTGTGAAGCCGTCATAGATAAGGGCAGGATTGTTGAGCGCCCGAAGGTTTCGCGGTGTGGCGTCCAAGAGCGCAAGCGCGCAAGCCGTCGAATTCACGTTATCGGTTTCGTAGACCATTTTGTTGGGGGCATCGACACCGACCAGATTTGTGCTTGAGGCGTTGATGTCCCAATCGACCATCACGCCGGAAAGAATGGTCGTGGTTGTCTTGCACGGATTGGTCAGCCAGTAATCGGCCACGATATACCCGCACCCGGGGACATTGGTTGGCTCGTACTGATACCGAATCTTGCCGTGAATCTGTCCATCGGCGGTGACAAAACGGACCGTCTTCAAGCTGTCGCCATTGAGAGCGATTGATCGCGCAAACGTGTCCACTGTCGCAAAATTGGTCGGGTCGTAGAGGTGCCAATACACGGTGGTATCGCCGCCCACGGCCTTGCCGATCAGGAGTGATCCGGCGAACAGGGTATTATTGGCCAAGCGCGAAAATGACTGGAGCCCCGGGTCGTTGAATACCTGGGCAGTGAGACACGAAGTAGTGATCGGTGAAGCGCCCAGAGCCGCCGCGACATACCCCAGTGTAATCGCCACCGGAACCCGAACCGTCGGCACGACAACCGAAGACGTCGTCAGCACCAGAGTATCCCGCAAGACTCCGAGGTCGCAGGCGGTGTACCCGGTGGTCGCGTTCATGGTCAGCGTGTAGAGAGCCGAGTCGCCGTTGTTCAGCGTGACCGGGGTCGATCCGGAAACCGACAGAATACCTTTCGCAGTGGTTGCGCTCGTAATGGTCACGGCCTCGTTGCGTCGATTTTGAATAACAACGGTGGTGTCGCCAGTTTGCCCGATTTGGACGGGCAAAGAGGTTATGGCCTCGGGCCGCGCAAAGACGAGTCCGAATCCGACCGAATCAAGCGCCATGCTCGTGGCGGCCAGTTCCGGGCTCCCGATGCCGTACAAGTCCTGCGCCGACTGAGCCAATACTCCCGCCCAGAAATTGAATGATGACGATGGGGTAAGGTAGGTAGTGAGCGCCCGATACCAGATCAGCTCGGCCTTGTTGCGTCCGATGGCTGTCGACACGATATATCCGGCTCGGTTTGGAATGCCAGAGTTGATATGCACGCCGCCGTTGTCGGTGGTGGTCACGACAAACTCACTCATTTTGGCCGGCTGATACCCGAACGGATAGCGCGACGGATTCGGACCCAGGTGCGGGTTCTGCATGTTGCGCAGGTATCCCGGGGGCGAGATGCGGATGTTGTCGCCGATAAGCCAGGTGGTGCGGTCAATCATGTTGCCGAAAAAGTCGGACATCGACTCATTCAGCGCCCCGGGCTGATCCTGATATATTAACTGGGCCGTCTTCTCGGTCACCCCGTGAGTCAATTCATGACCCACCACATCGGGGTCGCCTGAAAACGGAAGATAGTTGACGCCGTCACCGTCGCCGAAATTGATCGTCGTCCCATTCCAATAGGCGTTGTTGATATACGCGGAATCGTGAACGTTGGCGATGATCGACATACCTGCGTTATCGAGCGAATTACGACTGAATGTATTCTTGTAGTAGTCGTAGGTCAACTGTGTGAAATAGTGGGCTGAGACAGCCGTGCGGAAGTCCATGTTGTCGCTGAACACGTTGTCGTTGTTGCCGTCGGTGACGATTGGGCCCAACTTGTAGTAATTCCAATAGGTAACCACAACTCCCTGGAGATTGCCAACCGGGGGAACATACATGGGATGGGTGGCATCGATCATCTTATACTGGACGCCGATCTGGTAGGTCTGCAGAGTGCGATTGGCGCCGTTCACATCGATACCTGAACCGACCGTTGGGCCGTCAAACTGAATGTCGTTATATTTGTTCAGCACCTGTCCCGTTTTGGCATCGACAAACACGCGGTAACGAATCCCGCCGGTGTTGATACCGTAGACAGTGACCAGCCAGGCCAGCTTGGGCTGGCCCTTATCGGGATAGATCAAGAGTTCGCTTTCCGGCCGAACGGCCCACGAACCGATTTCGTCTTTGGCTTCGGTAAAAGCCGTCATCTCGGCCTCGGAAGATGGCCGCGACGGCGCAATGGAAAGAGTAGGGGTGGCGATATTTTGTCCGGCGATCAGATATATATCGTCATTCGGGGTAAAGTGAACAATTTTCTGGCATCCCCACACGCGCAGGCCTTCATAGGTTTGGTCAAAGCGCAGGTGCGACATTCCCAGATTGTCCGTCTCTTCGCGCACCAGGCGAAGTTCCCCCCGGGGGTCAGTTAGGCCGAAAAGGTCTGAACGACCGGCCATGAAATCCAGAGCGCGAAGTTCGCGTCGGGCTCCGGCGGGCGGAGAAAATTTGCCGGCCACGAAATCGGCTGTGTGACGTTCCGGATCGACCGTGACCTGACTGATGACCGAGGCAGTCGAGCTCCCGGGATTTCTGGGGCTGGACGCCGCCATCGCCGCACCGCCGACAAAGAGGATGAGCAACAGCATCGCACTGAATTTTGCGCGCATGAAAGGACCCTTTCCTGACAGACCGGTTGTATGCCTTTGGGCGGTGAGGTAACAAAGGCAGGTTCAGTGATCATTATAGCATAACCTATTGAATTGTCAATCGTTAAGCGCAAGTTACTGGTGCGCAATCAGCTTCGCCGAGACTTGGAGCAAACGCTTTGTAGATTATAACGTCAGGAACTCTCTACTCGTTCCAGAGCAGGGCGAAACCGAGGAAGTGATGATCGATTTCATTTGGACTCGAGAGTCGGCGAGTGCTCGAAATGTTTTCCGGCGAGCAACTGCCACGCATTTGTGTACCCCGGTCACCGGCGTTTATCGACCGAACTCTGTCAGTCGGCAATGTTTCACCCCACACTCAATCGGGAAAACCAGCCGACCGCAAATATCCGCTGTGTTGGATCGTCGCACATGATGTTCATATATCGCTGGCCGCGTAGTGACACCAGGGCGCCGAGCAGGGCTTTAGTGTTTCTCGGAGTGGCCAGGACTATATTGAGCGCCTTCATCGTGTCGGTTCCCATACCGCCATTGGTTGCCACTCGGTCGGATTTGCCCAGAAAGTTGAGCGCTCTCTGAAGCAGGGTGACGGCGGGGCCGACACCGAAATTGACGGCGGAATCGAATAACT
>JBGOTX010000029.1:0-10515 GCA_041476705.1 Candidatus Zixiibacteriota bacterium | reverse complement strand
AACGGTTGAGCGGCCAGCCGGTTTTGGCATGGGAGAACGCCGGTTTTTCTTTGGTGCCGTGGCATTTGGCGCATTCATCGGTTTTGTGGCAATCACCGCAGACGGCGTGAACTTCGACCTGACTGCGCTGACGTTTCTCCGCCGGTTTGAGGTCGTGGCAATTCGAGCAATTCTCCTTTTTGTGGCAGTCCACGCACTTCAGCCCAAACAGTTCGATGTGTTCTTTGTGAAAGAACGTGACCACAGGGCCTGGCACGTATGGAGTGCGGTAGACCTTTGTGGTCGGTGTCGTGACGACCGGGTGCGGTACGCCCATGATGTCGGAAGAATCGGTTTTTGCCCCCGTCATCCCTTTTCCGGGTTGCGGGACATGACAAATGGTGCATTGCGTGTCATGGCTCCACTCGCGATGGCAACTCAGGCACTGGCGATGGTACGCTCCTTTCAAGCCCGGTTGCCTCAAATTATCGGGATTCCCCTGGCCCCCGTGGCATTCCTTACAAGGAGAAATTCTGCCGGGCGGCGAAAAATGGTGGCAAGTCTGACAGTTGGACTTCATTTCGGCCATACCGGCGTGGATCCGGTGATTGAAATGCACCGGGCCGTACAGGTCGGCGATTTCATCCAATAGAATCGTCGACGGCGCCTCGGCCAACCGGTGCTCGGACCCTTTTTGGTGCGCCGAGCTGAGAGTGGGACACGGCTTAAGACACTTATTCTCCGCTGTCGGCGTCGCGCAAGTATGGCACTTCAGACAGTTGAGCTTGGGGAGGTCGCGCTCCATTGTCTGGGCATCCACCCTCACGACAAACACCAACAGGGCAAAGGTGGCAAGAAAGAGTCTGTGCATGTCAGTTCGCCTTTCTCAGGCCGACGGCCAGCCGGTTATCGGAGGCTTCCGTTTTCGAAGCAGAGGATCCATGGTTGGAAATGACCGGAAAATTCAATACGACAAACCGATATACCAGCACCAGTGTCGCGACCAGTCCGAGCGTGACCATGATTTCAAAGATCGATGGGAAATACGTTTTCTGCGGATAAAGCGGTTTGTACGCAACCAAGAATACGTTTATCCGGTTGAAGACGACGCCGCCGATGACCATAGCCGCAGAGACAAACAGGCCGGTTACCGATTTCCTAAATTTTGGAATCGACAACAGAACGGCCGGCGTGATTACGCCCAATCCAAGTTCGAGAATGAACAAGAACGAGAGAAGCGATCCATCCCCGACATATGGCCAGGCCTCGCGAATGCTCAAGTCCGCGATCTTGACCGCCAAGTAGATGCCCAGAAGAATGGGTGTGTACCGCGCGATCGACGATAGAACAGGCGTTTCCGGTTTCAACTTGAACGACCGCGAGGCCAGGATCGACTCAAAAATGACCATCGGAAATCCTACCGCAATCGCCGAGAGCAAGAACATGAGCGGGGAGACCGGTGTGTACCAAAGCGGATGCATCTTGGTCGGGGCGATAACCATCAGAGTCCCCAGTGACGACTGGTGCAGGCAGGAAAGCACGACGCCGGCGATGATGAAAAGCGACACGAAGCGGGTCAGGTATTTGTCGCACACCGAGAGCCAGGACTCGATCAATCGGTTGAACACGCGCAGGATCCCCGGAAGATTCACCCGCCCCAGAAACCGTTCCACCACGATCGGCAGAAACTCGATATACAGCACCGTGAGGTAGATCATGACACACATGCCCACCTCGAACAGCACCGAATTCCCCTGCCACATACTGGGGAGCATCGGATGCCATACATTATAATACCTGCCCAGATCGGCCAGCAGTCCGATCACGACAAAGGTGTACCCCAGCATGGCCGTCAAGAGCGCCGGGCGGACGATGACATGATATTGTTCCTTGCGAAAAATATCGGCCAGGGCCGCGGTGGTGAATCCTCCCGCGGCCAGCGCCACACCGGAGGCGACGTCGATCGAAATCCAGATTCCCCACGGATACTGATTATCCAGATTGGTCGCCGCGGCCAGACCGAAGATCAGCCGGTAGACGTAGGCGGCGATACCAAGACCGGCGATCGCGGCCACTATTTTTGTGCCGGTCGAAAAGAATGGCACGCGAACCGGTGCGGCATGATTAGGCGTTGTCATCGCCACCCTCCTCAGTTGAAGCGTCTTTCATCGAATGCATGATGAGGCCGAGGATTCCATACAGGGCTACCGGCGGAATGAACGACTTGAATATGCCATGCTGGATTGTTTCGGTGATCGGCGGTATCGGTTTGTCGGTAAGGGCCGGTAATTCCGTATGATCGAAGGTTGTCGGCGCGAGGTACATCCAGCTGGTGCCGCCGACTTCGGATTCGCCGTAGACGTAATTGGTGTATTTTTCAGGGGCGCCGACAATTCGACTGTGGGCCAGATCAATGAGGTCCAGCCGGGTGCCAAAGGTTAGCGCTTCGTTGGGACAAATGCCGACGCAGGCCGGTTTTTTCCCCTCGGTCAGTCGATGGGCACAGAAGGTGCACTTGCGTACCTGCGGCTTGAGGGGTTCATGGTACTCGTACGCCGGAACCTGAAACGGACAGGCCACCATGCAATAGCGACAGCCGATGCACTTCCAGGCGTCGTACGAAACCGGTCCCAACTTATCTTTCTGCAAGGCGCCGACGATACACGCCGACGCGCAAGCCGGTTGGTTGCAATGCATGCACTGCACTTTTATGCTGTATGTCTTGTTCTGAGCCGGGTCCATGAACTGGTTGATCACGGTATACGCGTTGTCTTCCGGCCGCCGATGACGCTGATAAACGGACTTGTCCTCGTACGCGGAGAGGGGGAGATCGGTCAGCTTGTGTTCCGTGTTACAGGCCCACTCGCATTTGCGACATCCAATGCAGACTGCGGTGTCGACCAACACCCCATAGGTCTTGTCGCAGTCAATGATCTGGGGTTCATCGGTCGCCCGTGCCTGACCGGTCATAAGAAGTATCGAACCGGCACCGGCTATCTTGAAGAACTCACGTCGGTCCAAACCCATGCTGATAACCTCCTTCCGCGAAAGAAACGAGAGCCAGTCGTCTTTCCCTATTTCGGCAGATTTTGTGAAGATTTTCACAAATCAAGTCATATTTCATCCATTCCATACAGGTATACTATCGTTTTCTATCGCCATGTCAACCGCAAAAAAAGAGATTCTTGCCTCTGTTGGTATCCATCCGGGATAGCCATGTTATGTTATTTTATAATAACGACTTATGGTTGACACGAGACGGAGGGTGGGCGTTTTGATGTGAAATATGACGAATCTGGATCGCAAAACAGAAGCAAAGCGCTTAGCGCGAGACTTGGCAGACCATCGACTTGAGATAGGATGATTCCGGGAAATACAGGGAAACCGGGTGGTCATCGGAATGCCCAAGCGTCTTCAGTGGAAACAAATGAACACCGTTCTGCACCGACGCCCGGCGGAGGGTAATGGTCATATCATCAGGGGTAAAGAATTGCGAGCAACTGGAGCAGACCAGAAGGCCCTTGTCTTTCACAAGTCTCAGAGCGGCGCGGAAGAGGAAGTGGTATGCTTTTCGGCCCGCCTCAATATGCCGCTGAGATTTGATCAACGCCGGAGGGTCAACCACGACCATATCCCACATCGGTTCGTGGTTTCGCGACAGATATTGAAAGATATCTTCGGCTTCCGTCTGCATTTTGTGTCTGGGAAGACCGTTCAATTCGGCGTTGTCGGCGCACTGGGAAAGGGCAACTTCGGATGAGTCGATATTAATGACGTCGCTCGCGCCTCCGATCAGCGCCGCTACCCCGACCGAGCCGGTGTACGAGAAAAGATTCAACACCCGCCGATCTTCGGCCAACAACCGAATCGCGCACCGAAGCTCGCGCTGATCGAGATAGAATCCGGTCTTTTGGCCATTCACCATGTCGACCTGATATCGTATCCCGTCTTCAGTAAACGTGATTGGCGCGGTGCCGTTCCAGAGATGTACGGTGCTGTATTCCGCCAGCGACTCATCTTTGCGCACTGCCAGATCGGACCGCTCAACAATAATCGAGGGGGAAAACACGCGGGTGACGGCATCGATAATCTGCGGACGCAAACGATCAAGTCCGGCGGTGCTGAGTTGGAACACGATAGCCGAACCGTATCGGTCGATCACCAGTCCGGGAATACCGTCCGATTCTCCAAACACAACTCGATACCCGGTGGTGGCAGAGTCCGGGCCGTACCCCATCCTCCGGCGCAGGTTTTCGGCGGCCGTGATCTTCTGTACCAACCAGTCGGTATCAATCGTAGCGGGTGAAAAATCGAAAATGCGCACCGCGATAGTCGAGGACACGGAATATGTGCCCACCCCGAGGACAGCATCCTTGGAATCGGTGACCTGCACCAGGGCGCCATGATGGATTTCATCGAGCGGCGCGGCGAGAGCTCCCGAAAACACCCATGGGTGTCGCTGGAGAACAGTGGTTTCCTTGCCGGATCTTAGCTTAACATTCGGATACATGGGCGAATCTTACAAAAAAAAATGGTCGGGGTGAGAGGATTTGAACCTCCGACATCTTGCTCCCAAAGCAAGCGCGCTACCGGGCTGCGCCACACCCCGTCCGTTACAACCATGATACCCGACCGGGGCGTAGGTGTCAAGCGAGACACGATTTTGACCGTCGTCCGCGCAGTTTCTGCGAAGCGCGCCAGTCGCCGATCATCGACCTGTTCGTAGCCGGCGCAGATCATTCGTATGTGCCGCGGGTCCACTATACCCTTGCATCTTAACCTGATTATGATACATTGTCACCCGATGTCCAAAGTCAACCTGATGGGTTACAGTCTCGATCAATTGCAGTCGGCCGTGCTGGCGCTGGGCGAAAATCGGTATCGCGGTCGCCAGCTGTTCAAATGGCTGTACCAGTCCCGCCAACAGGATTTCGAGCGGATGACCGACCTGAGCCGGGAACTGCGTCGGCAATTGAGTGAGCAGTATGTGGTCGAGGGGCTTCGCCTCGTGCACAATGCCCGCTCGACTGACGGTACCGAGAAGTTTTTGTTCCGTTTGGTCGACGACCACCCGATTGAGACGGTGCTCATACCCGAGGGCGCCCGCAGGACCGTTTGTGTCTCGTCTCAAGCCGGGTGCGCGTTGGCGTGTAAATTCTGTGCTACCGGCACAATGGGCCTTTTGCGCGACCTGACGGTCGGCGAAATCGTGGGGCAACTGGTGTTTCTGAGGCAGTTGTACGGAGAGGACTGTTTCACCCATGTGGTCTTTATGGGGATGGGTGAACCGTTAATGAATTATGACAATATTATTGAGGCGATGAGAATTCTGATTTCAGGACTTGGTCTCGGCATTCCGGCCCGGCGGATCACGGTTTCAACCTCAGGTATTTCACCGAAAATCAAGAAACTGGCGGATAGCGGTCTCAAAGTCAGGCTGGCTGTCTCGCTTCATGCCGCCACGCAGGCCAAACGGAAGCTGATAATGCCGGTCGCCGAGACTTTCGGTCTGACCAAGCTGATGGAAGCGGTGCGGTACTTTGCCAAGGTCACCGATCAGCCGGTGACGTTCGAGTACATTATTATGGCTGGTTTCAACGATACATTGGAGGATATTCACGCCCTCAGTCGTCTGGTGCGGGGGCTTGAGTGTAAAATAAATCTATTGGCGTACAATCCGGTCCCGGGTCTGGCGTTTAGGCGGCCGAGCGACGACAGGGTCGATTGGTTCGGGCGGGAGTTGAACCCGCGCGTGCCGGCCGTGACGGTACGTCAAAGTCGTGGACGAGATATTGAAGCCGCCTGCGGTCAACTGGCGGCACGAGCAATGAAATAGGAGGTAGGCATGCGGCGAATACTTTTGGCGGCGACAACGGTCTTCGTATTAATCGCGGGGGCGCAAGCTCAGACACCGGATCTGGTGGTCGGCAAAATCGAGATTCCCAATCTTCAATGGGGAATTCACCGGGCGTCGTTCGATATCACCAATAATTCGGACGACATCAAATTCGTTGTGGTCGAGACTCAGATTACGTTTCAGGGAGAGTACCTCAATCCGGTTAGAACCGCCCACACCAACTATCCGCTCGAGCCGCAATTCACCCGGACCCTTTCGCCTGTGGTCGATATCCCGGGCAACTACGGATCGGCGACGCTCAAGATCGCCGTCTATGATGTTATCGACACGCTGGATGATCTGTCGACGGCCACAAAAGTATTCGAACAACCGTTTTATCTCCGTTTTCACGTGCCGAGTCAGGTAGCCAAGTATTGGTCGGAACGGATCACGCTTCCTCCGATGGCGACCAACTCGCCGGATTTTGATAACGAATTTGCCCATGTCATGCCGGTTCTGCTAAACGAGGGGAAATCGCCTCAGCAGATCGCCGCGATCTGCATGTGCGATACCACTTACGTGTGGGCCGCCATCGACCGGCTGGCCGATCATGGGTATCTCTCCCGTCACGGAGACACGGTGCGGGTGCTTTTTTCGGTTGTCAGTACAAAGGAGGCCGCAGACCTGAAGAAGCTGGCGGATAAGACCTCTGGTGATCTGGCGGCTTTGCTGACGAAAAATTTGCAGGGGTATAGCAAGTCGCTGGACAGCATGGTCGCGGCCAAAGCGCTTGATGTCGATACCAACGATTTTCTGAACAGAGGTGCGGTGGTGTTTCATACGTATCCGATGGTTGCCGCCATGGCGCTCTGGTACGATCTCGGTCAGAAGTTCGTGACAGGGACTTCCCCGCTTGCCGTGTTTTACGGTACCGACCCGTGCCATGTTCGTATCCCAACGTTCATGTATGCGGTTCAGGGTGGGGATTTCATGAATGGTAGTCACTATTTTGACTTTGGTGTGGAGGGGAACAAGGTCAATGTCACTTTCGGCGACAAGGCCCCGCATTTCCGATGCCCGGAAAACCTCTCGATCGACCAGCAATTACGAGAGGTGAAGGATTATAATGTGACTCCCGAGGATAAATACGAGATTTTTTTGTGGGACTCCACCACGATGCACGAGGCGCTTCGCGTCCTCACAAAAGGTACTATGCCTATCGTCAGTGCGGCCAGAGACCGGCTGAAGGAGGTCGCGGCCAGTTACTCCCAAGACAAGTTCATATTCGGCTTGCGGTACTGGTTCTGGAACCTGACGGCCACCCAGACACTGAACAAGCTGGTTAAGGCCGGGCAGGTCACGCGGCGCGGCAACGGGCAGTACCGCCTGACGACGCAGCGAAAAGGGTAGCCATGCGCGCCGGTCTTCTCGCTCTTTGCGTTGCGGGTTTGTTGGCGTTCGCTTGTAACGAGCGGTATCCAAAACGCGACTATATGGCGGCCATCAAGGATGAGTTCAATCGTCTGCAGATGGCGCTCAAGGGCCAGAATCGGGCGGCGCTCGATTCGCTCGCGTCGCGAGATATGATCGATGAAGGGATGAGTATCGATTCCCTCATGCGTTTTGTTTCCGGCCCCTCACATGAGCGTGTTTTCGAGCGATTCGGCAAGTACGAAATCATCTACAACGACAAAAAAGCCCGTATCGACTGCTCCCTTGTCGATTCCGCCGGACAGAACTATCTGCCGGTCACGCTGACTTTTGTCCGCGAAAAAGATGACTGGCGGCTGAAGCGTTTTGAACCGGGTCGCCCGCCTATGGACACGCTCTGACAAAACGAGCACAGGCATCCCGGATGGGGATGCCTGTGCATGATGACCGGCACGATCCGATACCGGATCAGCGCTATGATTTCTTCTTGGAGCCGTCCCCCGTAATCAGCCGACCGTATTCTTTGGGCGTGGTGAGAACGCGCACCGCTTCCTTGACCGCTTTGTCCGTCGTAAGAATCTGATGTTCGTACACGCCGCGCTCACCGGCGATGGATGAAACGATTTCGCGCTGAACGGCTTTCCGGATATAGTCCTGCGACCGGTCGAAGTCCTTCTCTTTTTCGGCTGAGACCGCTTCTTCCATGTGCTTGATGCCGTCGGCGAACAGGGCTTCGTCCTTCTCGGTCGTGACCGTTTTCTTTAGCTGGTCGACGGCTGTTTCCAGCGCCGACTTATAGGTGAACCCCTTGTCGGCGATGAACTTTCTGAATTCCGCAAGCACCTGGTCGGTGACCTGAAAGTCCGGCTTGGTGTCCGGGTGGTCGGCCACATATTTCACGGCGAAGTCGAAAAACAACTGCTTGCGGTACAGGTTCAGTTCGATGGGTTTCCACAACTCACGATCGGTTGCGATGTCCGGTACTATCCCGCCGCCGCCATAGACAATGCGGCCGCCGTTGGTGTAGAAGACCTCGCGGTTTTTCACCGACATCGTGTCCGGCTGGTCTTCATCCTCCGAGTCGGGGTGATTCAAAGGCGTCTTGCTTTGCACCTCGGCCTTTTGAATGCAACGACCTGATGGCACATAATATTTGGCGGTCGTGAGTTTCAACTGCATGGCGCCGTCCTGAGAGACCGGAAAAATCATCTGCACCAGCCCTTTTCCATAGGTGGTGTTGCCGATGATAATGCCCCGGTCCCAGTCCTGAATGGCGCCCGATACGATTTCGCTCGCCGAAGCCGTCCCTTCGTCAACAAGAACCACCAGCGGTTTGTCGGGGAAGATAGGCGGGCGTTCGCTCTTATAGTGCCGCTCGGTTGATTCGTCGCGACCTTTGGTGTAGACGATCTCACTGCCTTCTTTAAGAAACAGCTCCGCCGTCTCCTTGGCCTGATCCAGGAGTCCGCCGCCGTTTGAGCGAAGATCAAACACGAGACCGGTGACATTCTGCTTGTTCAATTCGGAAACGGCGTCTCTGAGTTCCTGACTGGTTTCCTCGGCGAAGCGGGAGAGCCGGACGTACCCAACGGTTGTACCGGGAATGACGCCATAGTAGTTGACCGATTTCAATTCGATCACCGCCCGCTCAACCTCAAACTCGATTGGCTCGGAGATACCTTCACGCTTGATCTGCAGTTTGACGCTTGTGCCGGCCACGCCGCGCATCATTTTGGAGGCGTCGTTTGAGGCCATACCTTCGGTCGATTTGCCATCGATTGTCCAGATGATGTCCCCGGCTCGAATGCCTCTTTTCCATGCGGGACTGCCCTCGATCGGCGCAATTACCACGATACGACTATTGCGGCCGTCGATCTGCATCCCCAGACCTTCATACTTGCCGTGCGTGCTTTCCATTAGCTGATCGTACGACGACTTCTCCATCAACACGGAGAATCGATCCAGCCCGGAGAGCATGCCGTCGATACCGGCTTTGACAATTTTGTCGACGTCGACGTCTTCCATGTAATTATTGCGGATGCTGAACATCGCCTGATTAAGGGACTTGATCGCTCGCAGGAAGGAATCCCCTGATGGTTTCGGGGTTTCAGTCGGCTGATTTGCTTCGTTCAGATTGATATGAACAGTATCCGCCCAGAGGACAGGTTCGGCTTTGGGTGAATTCTGTTGGGCATCACCTGGACCGGCGAACCATATAAGCGCCAGCGCAAAGACAGTGATTCCGAACAGTTGGACGGTGTAACGAAGCATTTTACCTCCGGATAACCTCAGATGTTTATGCGCAATGTAGGCGTCCGATGCGACAAGTCAAGTTTGGGCTTGTCTCGCCGGTTCGCCTATCCTCTTATCCTGTAATACAATCCGCGCGCGCAAATAGTTTCCGAACTTTCAAATATGGCCCGCTGTTTCGCGTAACTTTCCATCGGCCTTTACGTTACCGTTACTATGACAAACACGCGATTCAGTCGTCCGGCGTCTATGAATACTTCGTTATTATCGACAACCCGTCAAAGTTGTTTATACTACGTCGATTAGATCGGGTCCGGTGTCGGCGAACAGGGTTGAAATTGTGCGTTACCTGCACAGGCAGAATCGCTGAGGGTGTGTGAATCGATACTCGTTTACGTTCGCGGCTCTTCTCAACCTGCTGGCTCCGGGGCTGGGGCACGCATTCTGGAAAGAGTATTCGTTCGGCGTTTTCATCTTTCTCGTAATGGTCCTGTCGGCTGTGCTTATGCTGGTGTCGTTTCTCCTGCCCTTATCTCCATTGGCAAAGTTGGCGCTCTTTGGTCTTCCGATGCTTTTCTATTTGTTCACGTTTGTCGATCTGAAACGGGTCGTGCGGACACGGACATCGGTTCGACGGACTACTCGAGTGACCATGGCGTTTCTGGTCGGCTGTATGGCGTGGCAATGTCTGTCGCCTTTGGCGGCGGTCAACTTCGCCGGGCGCAATGCCCCGGAGTTTTTCCGGCAGGCGGACAATGCGCTCAGTCCGCGCTTTCGGCAAGGGGATCTGCTCTGGTCGAATTCGCTGGCCTATCGTGCTTCAATATTTTTTCTCACCCGTCCACAGTTGTATGCGTTGCCGGAGCACGGTGAGCTGGTGCGATTTGTCGATTCGACCGGTCGGCGCCGGGTGGGAATTGCCATCGGTTTGCCTGGAGAGCAGATTGAAGTAGCGGATGGAATTCTGATGGCCAACAGTTTACCATATGACCTCACGACGTCGCTTGGGGGACCAGTTT
>JBGOTX010000028.1:0-10698 GCA_041476705.1 Candidatus Zixiibacteriota bacterium | reverse complement strand
TGTGGGAATACTCCAGCTCGTCGCCCAACTGCTCGAAAATGGCCAGCGCCTTTTGCAGAGCCGCCAGGCCGCTCTCGAAGTCACTGCGCATCTTGTACAAGTCGCCCAGCTTGTTGTAGACAACGCCCAGCGTTTTATCGAGTGGTCGGGCCTCAAGAATGGTAATCAATTCGCAATACGCCGCCTCGGCGGCTACCGTGTCGCCGCTGTCTTTCAGGACGGTGCCCTTGAGCAACAGTAATTGCGCCACTTCATAACGTCGATCGCGCAGGCAGGCGAACTCAATGACCGAATCGAGCAGACGAAGCGCCGGCTTCCAGTGGCTGTCGCGGGCCAACGTGGTCGCGGCCTGATACGCGCAGCGCTCGGCTCCGGCCAGATCGCCGGATTGTAGGTAGAGTTTCGCCGCTCGCTCATGCGCCTGACCGCGTTCAGCAAACAGCGCGGCGCTCGCTGAAAGCCGCCGGATCGTCTGTGCCCTCAGCAGATGCGGCAGAAGTACTGCAATCTGCCGATCCTGGCCCTGCAAAGTGGATATCTCTTCGGTTATGGCCGAGCGGATGAGCCGTCGGCGACGGGCCAACGATCCGGACGCAAAACCATTCAGGACGCGGCGGCGCAAGAGCGACGGCCACCATACGCCCTCGGCAAAGTGAAACCGGCCGGATTCGTATGCCAGATTCCCGCGAGAGAAATTGGCCGAGGCCAGCAATGACAAGGCATCAAGCGACATCCCGGTGCAATCATCCAGCTGGCGCCGTTCATTCACAGGACCGGCAAACAATCGATCCCGGTTGGTTTCGTAATCCTCCCGATATCGAATCAGATGTCGCGGCCGAATCGCCTTGCGGAACGGAAAAGTCGATCCGGCGCGTTCAAGAGCTTCGCAGACTTCGAACGCCGTTTTGGGGCGATCGGCCGCGTTCTTGGCCAGCAATTGATCGATCAATTGCGCCAGTGCCGGGTTGGCAAGGTCGGGTCTCAACTGATCGACCGGCGGGGCGCTCGCCTCTTGTATCCGGCTGTTAACACGCACCGGTTCGCAGTCTTCGTTCAAGAAAGGATGCACGCCGGTCACGAATTGGTACGCAATAACTCCGAACGCGAACAGGTCGGACTGATGACTGGTGGTTTTCTGTGCGATGACTTCGGGCGCCATGTATCCAACCGTTCCGAGGCCCGCCCGGCGCTCTTCCGATTCACTCGCGCGGCGACCGAGGGAGAAGTCCGACAGCTTGGCGTAGAACAATGAGTCAGGAGACAAGGACCGCCACTCGCGCGGCAGAAAAATATTTTGCGGTTTCAAATCGCCGTGCACCAACTCGGTCGCCCGGAGATATTCAAGCCCGACGGCGATGGCCGACAGGAGGCGGAGCGCCTGGTCGAGGTTTTCAGCCCGGCCAACCTGATCAAGCGTGGGCCCCTGACAGAGTTCAAGCAAGAGATACCCCGGTTGAGCGGTGGGTGGTTCGAGTAGACGAACCAAACCGGGAAAGGAAAGCGTTCCGATCAACTCATATTCGCGTTTCGCCAGTTTCAGGAACTCGTCAAGACTTGTGGATTGGTCGGGAAGGGCGTACTTGAGGGCCGCTTCGCGACCGAGATCGTTGACCCAGACGCGAACAACGTCGGCCGTTCCGCCGCGTCCCAACGGAGCGATCAGCCGAAACCGAGGGTCCTCGTGTGCCGGACTCATGAGCGTTTAGATGACTTTTTTCGGCTGGAAGCGCGGCAGAGTAAGCACAAACGTCGTACCCTCGTTGGGACGTGACCGCACATCCAGACGACCATTGTGCTGTTCCACGATCTTCTTGCAATTATGCAGGCCCAGACCGTGTCCACCCTTCTTGGTTGAAAAATGAAGAGTGAATATCTTGGCCATCGTCTCCGGGGACATTCCCACGCCGTTATCGGAGATTTCCACGATCACCGATTCGTTCTCACTGTTAGGCCGGGCCTGAATGACGATTTTGCGTTCCAATTTGTCGCCGCCCAACTGGAGCCGCGTGGCTCGCTCGTCGATGGCGTCGGCCGAGTTGTTGAGCAGATTCATGAGTACCTGCTGAACCTGGCCGACATCCATTTCGACACTGGCGATCTGGTCGCTCATATCGATGGTGAACTGGACCAGTTTGAAGCGCGGCTGAATGCGCAGAGAAAACAGCAGGTCATCGATCAAATGCTTGATATCATAGCTGATGTACTCCGGCTCGGGTTTGGAGAAATCCATCAGACTGTCGACAAACCGTTTGATCTTGAAGACGTTGTCGGTAATTGACTTGCAGTTGAATTTGATCTTGTCGTACTTTTCGCGATCGACATTCACCGCCAGCAGTTCGGCGTTATTGGAAATGATGGACAGATAATTATTCAACTCGTGCGCGACGGATGCGGCCATCTCGCCCCGCGCCACCAACTTTTCGGAGAGGATCACGTACTGTTCCATCGTCACTTTTTCGGTGACATCCTCGATCGTCATGACTAATCCATCGTGCCCGTTGGCGAGGCCGTGGATCGGCGTTATCTTCACCGACAAAACTTTTTCCACATACCCGGTGTTGTGATAGTACCGGGCGTCCGAATATTCCTGATTGCTTGCGACCACCGTGTTGATCATTCTCTGCCAGCGCGGCCGTTCGCTCTCCGGAAGCAGAGTGAGAAATTCGGTGGGCGATGCCAAGCCCCCGACCAGTTGAATGCGGTCTCGGTTTAATTCGAACACTTCCAGCGCCGTCGGATTGACCGTGGCCAGGCGTCCCTGGGTATCCATAACAATTATTCCAACCGGAGAGGTCGCCACCACCGACTCGTGATATCGTTTCATGCGTAACAGTTGCTCGTACATGTCGGCATTGTGCAGGGCGTTGGAAACCATTTGGGCATACAGCTCAAACAGATACAAGTCCGACTGGAGAAACATTTTCGAATGAGAGGAATTGTCCAAATAGATAACGCCGATCACCTGTTCGCGGACGACGATCGGCGCGCACATAACCGAGCGCAGGTGGAGTTCGACGACCGATTTCTGGTGGGCATACCGGTCATCGGCCATGGCGTCCGACGTATATACCGCTTTTCCGGTTCGCGCCACCTGTGACGTCACACTGTTGGAGACGCGGAAGTCCTCGTCCATCATCTGCTCTTTGCACAGATTGTAAGCCGACTTGAGCTGAAGTTCGCCCCGGTCATCGAGCAACATGATCAGGCCGCGTTCGGCCTGCATCAACTCGACGGCCTTGTGCATGACAATCTGGAGGACGTCATCGAGCACCAGCGAAGAATTAATGGCCAGCGAGACGTGCAGGAGCGCCTTGAGATCGGCGGTGCGCTGTGTGCCGGTCTCGGAGTCGTTCCCAATGCGCGGGTTCGCCTTGGCCACCTGATCGAGCGTCCGCTCCATGTCGGCGAAAATGTCAGTGTGCAGAGGACCCGTGTCGTCGGGCTTGCCGGCAGACGCAAAGGAACCCGGATGGGTAGGGGTTTTGTGCTTTTCGGGATGTACCTTCTTCATGCGCTCTGTGTAGTAAGGTGGTTCTCTTTTTTATAGTTTATCGGAATCCGAGACGCCCGACTTAACAGGTCATCTTCTTGAATTTCATCGGCATAGCATGTCAGGGAGAGTCATCCCGCCAATTGACGAAACTTCCCCGGACAAGAAAGGACGGGTTATCCGAGTAAGTATCTGTCCCGCAACAGGGTCGAAGGGCTAAAACGGGTGAGTCAGACGGACGTAGATTTTGGCGTCAGCGTTAGTCGAACGATCAAGTCTTTTGGCGACGCTGATACGAAAATCAGCGCCGATATAGCCGGCCAGACCAATGGAATTCTTTACGTCAACATTACCGTTCAGGGGAGTGTTATTGGCGATTTGGCCGCAGTCCCAGAGCGCTGACAGGGCGAAATCGGACCCCGGAATCGTAAGTCGGTATTCGATGTTGGTCATCCAGAAGCGCGACCCCATGTATTCCTTCTGACCGTACCCTTGCCAGGAACCGAGCCCGCCCAGAAAGAATCGTTTGTGCATCGGAAGATACCCGTCACTGCCACCGAGCATGGCGCGAAGCAACAGTATCGACTCACGATGAATCTTCTGGTACCGGGTGACTCCGAGCGTATACCGCCGGTAATCGAAATCGGAACTCAAATCGGGGGTTGACCACTCAAGATTTGCCTGTACGAACCAGCCCGACGAATCAAACATATTCTGGCTGGCGCGTGTGTCGTAGGCGGCTGAAAAATTCAGCCCCGAGGTCGTGGAGTCCTCGATCTCACGCTCCCCCCGGGCTCGGAACGCCGAATCGACCGTCGAGTAGTTGTCGCGGAAACGCTTCTGGCCGCCGAACACCGCCCACAACCGAGGGTGGGCCTCAAGCCAATGGGTCCGTTCGTTACGATACTCAAGTCCAACCGTCAATTTCTTGAGCGGACTGAAACGCGCATAGATGACCCCGCCTTCAGCTTCGTAATAATCCTTGAAATCTTCGCGCGCCAAAACCACAAACGCCATATTCTCGTAATCATTCAGCAACCAGTCATCGCCGGAAGCCAGGCGGCGGTATGCTTCCCCACCCAGTACGATCTGCCGCGACCTGACGATCGTCTGCTCGAGGCCGAAGCGGTAGCGCCATCTTTCGGATGCGAAGGCGTACCCGCCCGAAGTCCAGAATGACGGCAGAGTGGAATCATGATCCTGAAACGCCAATCCGAGCGAGAGGTGTAGTCCATCGACCCGATTGTACCGGAGGTCGGGGTAGATACGAAACTCGCGGTCGCGCGACCACAGCAGGTACCGATAATTGCGCTTTTGGCGGGTTGACAACACGCTTCCATATACGGTGGCTTTGGAGGGGACATCCATGCCGCCGGCAAGAGCCGCAATGGATCCGCGAATGACCGCCTCGGCGCCGACTGTCACATGCCCGAACAGCGAAACAACATCTTTGTTGATCTCCCCCTGAATATCGATGTCCCCGGTGACCGAAATGACGTTCCCCCGGACGAACTGACCTGGCTTCACGCCGATCGGCTCAAACGCCCGGATAATATTCCCCTGGCGGGCGCGCACCCGGGCCCGGGACGTGTCACTGCTCGTGAGAAAGTCGATGACCGTAGTGTCGCCCCGATGGTCGATATACACATCGACAATACCGTCGTAGGCAAAAGAGCGATTGCCGACCTGAAGGCGATCCTGCCGGAAACTCACGCCGCCGCCCAGGGTGAGCACGCTGTCGGCTCGCAGAGTGTCGCCCGGTGTGACCTGAAACGCCGCCGTTGCCATCGACGGCGCCGACACGAGGATATTCCCCTTGCTGTCGCCACGAATGCTGAAATACTGATCGAGCGTGGCGGGCTTCTTGAACTCTTTGTAGACGTTCTGGGTCGGTGTCGACGACGCCCCGACCATCAGGAACGCGACCAGCGAAACGAGAAGGCGTGTTCGACAAGCTTTCATACAATTTATGGAAACGGATTTTATACGTTCCAGTCAAGGGTCGAGTTGCACCCGATCATCGTCGCCGCAACCTGTCAACCTTTCGTAGTGAGAAACCGGCGGTAATCGGCCACGGCCTGATCGTGGGATTGGAATGCCAGGGGATCCGGAACGGCGTCAGGCTCGAACCACGCCACTTCAAGGGCATCGTCCGCCGCGCGCATTTCGCCGCTGACAACCCGGGCAAGATAGAGCATGAGCACGGCATTGGTGCGGGGATCATCGTTCCCCGAATACACTTGAAAGAACCCCGTCAGCTCGATCCGAAGGCCGGTTTCTTCTTCCACTTCGCGCACGGCCGTCTGGGACGGGTGCTCCTGCCACTCCATGAATCCGGCCGGAAAGCACCACCAACCAATCCGCGGCGGATGGGCCCGTTTTACCAGCAGGATTTTGCCGCCCTCAACGACAATCGCTCCGGCCGCCGGAACCGGATTCTGGTAATAGACAAAACGGCACCGACGATTGGAGCAGGCCATCCGTCGATGGCCATCGAACATCTGCTCCTCGAGCGGTTCGGCGCACCGGGGACAGAACCGGTACCCGCAGTGCGCATTCTTGAGGGCCATCAGACGGTCGGCGTCGAAATCGCTGAAATCTTCACTCATGGTTGTTGTTCCCGTTGGTCATTTTTATCGCGATGGTGGTTGTGTCGTCCTGCGGTGGGCTGGTGGGATCAAATTCGCGCACGCTGGCGAGGACGTGATTCATCAAATCGTTCGAGTGCAGGTGGCGGCTTCCGGACACCTGCCCCCGGATTCGCACATCGCCGAATTCCTGCCCCTCGGCATTCATGGCCTCGGACAGGCCGTCGGTATAAAAGAACAGCGCGTCATCGGGCCTCAATTGCACGCTGGCCGACTGATATTCCAGATGCGCAAACGCCCCGATAATCGGTCCGCCCGTTACGAGCAGTTCCATACTCCCGTCCGACCTGACAAGTATCGGATAGTTGTGTCCGGCGTTGGAATAGTGGAATACGCCGCTCTCCAGTTCAAGTTCGCCGTAAAAGAGCGTGACGTATTTTTCGATCGACGTACTCTGGCAGACCAGCCGGTTCATATTCCGCATGATGGTTGAGATTGGGTTACCGTTACCGACCTCACAGCGGATAATCGCCTGAATCTGGGCGATCAACAACGCCGCCGGCATTCCCTTGCCCGAAGCGTCGGCAATGACAATCCCCAGCCGCTTATCATCGTTAATGGGGATAAAATCGTAGAAATCTCCTCCGACCGTGCGCGAAGGGGTCGATTGGGCGGCGATGGAAAACTTGGCCAGGCGCGGCGGCGTATCGGGGAGCAGATCGACTTGAATCTGCCGCGCCATCGTCACTTCTTCCTGCAGGCGCGTTCGTTCGAGCGAGTCGGCGTACAGACGCGAGTTGGTCAGCGCCGTGACCATCTGGTTGGACAGCACGCCGAGTAGATTGTAGTCTTCGGGCGAATACCGGTACCCCGCCACCTTGCCGGTGAGTGCCACAAACCCCAGCAGATTCTTGGCGTCCTTCATGGGAAGGATCATACGCACGTCGTGACTCTCGAGTATCCCGGCCAGCTCGGAATCCTGGCGGTAATCGGAAAGGGCGCCGTACACGGTTGGAGAATCCAGAAGATTGATCCCCCGGAGCATCAGGTCGCCCCGGTCGAGCACGGTCCGTCGGGGATAATCCTCACTTTGGAGGATGGCATACTCGGCGACCGTATCATCGAACAGCACGAAATACACCCGCTCGACCAGCAACGCCGTTTTGAATGTCTCCTCGATGGTCTTCCGCAATTCCGCCGCATTGAACTGTGAAATGACCTGTCGCGAAAATCGCTCGATGATATTCCGATGATCCGACCGGGTTCGCATGAACATGGAACGGATGACGTTATCCATGGCCGTGCTCATCGGTTGAAACAGCAGGAGCAAAATGAGAATGAAGACATAGTTAACGACTTCGGCGCTGTCACCAAAGACCGGCGTCAGCCACTCGCGACTGCGCATCGCCAGCATGATATACAGAGCGACCAGCGCCGCCGAGGCAAACGTGAAAATCATGGTCTGGCGCAGGACCGTTCGGACATCGAGAAACTGGTGCCGAATAACCGCATACACCACCAGTCCGGCGCCCAACACCGATGCCCCCGTGACGGTGACAGCCGCCACGACATCGGCGGTCGGCCCGCTCCAGACGGCTTTGACAATGAGCGATGCCACGTACAAGCCAAGCCCCACGCGGACGGCCAGCAAGACCGATTTGGTCTGAGCCGCCAGTCGTGGATTGTTGACCACGCGCGCTCCGGTTTCGAGAAAATAGACGCCGGCCATGATATAGAGCGCGTTCACGGTTCCGAAAATAGCAAACTCATAGGTGCGGCTGAAGCCCAGCAACAGCATGACCCGCGACAGCAGGTACGCAAACGGCTTGAGCATCAGCCCCACAAACCCCTCGTCCGTCGATCCGGCGCTGAGCGTGTCCAGCGCGCCGCTGATCTGGGAATAAAACAGCAGGATGATCAGGTGCAGAATCTGGGGCAGAAAGATCAGATAGATGGCCCGGCCGCGGCTGATCTCCCTGACCCGGTCGGTGGGGAACAACAGCGCGAACAGGATGAAGGCGGGGAAGAAGAACTCCCAGACGACGTACATGTTGTACAGCGCCGAATCGTGCGCGGTCGGCGGAGAAACGACCGAGGTGATAAAACCGCCCAGCGCCAGCGCCAGAGGGCCGAGTCCGGCCATGAAGAGCATGAAACCGGCGACGCGGTTCAACCGATTGGCGAAATTGTCGCGCGCAATCGTAATCGCCAAAAACAGCAAAAAGCCGCCCGACAAAAAGAAGAGAATAGTTTTGATCAGTCCCAATGACATGGGGTCCGCTCTCGCTTCGCGGCTGTGATCAGATCGATTTGGTTATGGCTATCGTGGTGCCGCGCGGCGAAGGCAAAATGTCCACCTTGTCCATCAACTGCCGCACGATGAAAATGCCGCGACCGACCGCCTTCATTAAGTTTTCCTGGGCCAGCGGGTCCGCCACCTGGCCGGGGTCAAAACCTGTTCCCTGATCGGAGACGGCAATCGTCAGCGCCCCGTTGCCATGCGCCAGCTTCACCGTGACCGACTTCTCCCGGGCAAACTTGTTGCCGTGGACAATCGCGTTGTTGACCAGTTCCGAGACGGAAATGGCGATATCGGCGATGACCGACTCGGTCACCCCCAGACCGCGCAGGGTTCCCTCGACGAACGAGTCGATATCGGACAGGAACTCCTGATCGGACGGGATGACAATCGTGTCTCCTGATATGACCGGCTTATCCATAGAAATGTTACTCCAAAAAAACAGGCAGACGCATACCCGTCCACCTGTTCGGTATCTGAAGTTACTGCGTCTGTTCGATCATCTCTTCGCGAAGCTCTTGACCGCTTCATCAACCGTATCGTACGCCTCAAACACCGTCACCAGCTTGGTGATGGTCAACAGCGACTGAATCTTGTCGGTCACGTTGGCCAGTTTGAGTTCGCCCTGGTTGTTGCGAAGCGTGGTGTATCCCGCGATCAGGATACCCAGCCCGGTGGAGTTCATCCAGTCGACCTCGGCCAGATCGATCACCACCTGCTTGCGGTTCTGTTCGATGTGCTCGTGAAGTTTGTCGTGCAACAAACTGGTATCCGGACCGCCCATGATCTTCCCTTTCGGTTGAAGGATCACGATATTGTCCTGCATGCGGTCGGTGAGTCTCATCTCTTTCCCTCCAAACGTATTTCGTTTCGTCAGGTCTTGCGGCGCGATTCATCGCGGCGTGTGACCTGACGACCCTCAGTGAGTTTGCTTTCCTCTACGCACAGTCAGCGGCGTTGTCCCTTGTAGGTCGGCTCGCGAAGTCCGGCGAAGCCCGGACGAGCCACCCGACATCTTCAAAGACGTGCGAACGCCGCCGTTCGTGCGCTAAGTGGTTAATTAGCTTCTTTTTGCGGTGGATGTCAAGTGGGGGAGTTCCATGGGTGGCAAACGCTCCGTCTGTCCATTGGATGTTTGAGTGGATTGACTTCGGGTACCAATGTTCCGTCAGGTCTTGCGGCGGACAATCTTTGAGATTGGTCGACGTGTGACCTGACGGTATCTTGTACCCATGGGCCTTCGATACCCGCCACAAAAACACGGAACCTGCTTCTTTGTTACAACGACATTTGACGGCTGGAACCGGCACGGCGATACCCCCGGTATGTATGACAAACTCGTTTCGTCCTTGCGATTTTGCCTGTCAAAGTACAATGCGTCTCTGTTTGGTTTCGTGTTGATGCCATCTCACTTGCATCTGGTAATTGGTATTCAAGGTGAACGGCTAGGCCCTTTCATGAGAGATTTCAAGAAGTTTATCGCGCAAAAAGCGGCCGACGAACTTGGGATTCACACAAATAGGTTGTGGATGCCCCGGTATGACCGAGTTGTGATCACGTCATCTGAGGTGTTGTTGACAAAATTGACGTATATTCATCTTAATCCGGTGAAAGCGGGACTATGCGCCGACGAATCGGACTGGAAATGGTCCAGTGTACACGCATACTCCGGCAGATGGGAGTCGGTTCTACCGGTGTGGACTGATTGGTCCTGATCTAGGAGGGCGTCAGGTCACGCCGGCTGAAGCCGTCTAAGACCTGACGCAACAGGTAAAAATCTGTTTGGGAGCAGCAGTCAGAGAGTTTCAGCCGGTTACACGAAATAGCAATATCGCCGCCAGTCCCAACCCTCCGCTAATCCTTCTGCCTGATGGGTTGTCTGCTTGGGTGTTCCCCTAATTTCCCCACCAACTCGCCGTTGTTTACGAACGCGCGCCCCTTAGTGATGAAATACGTCTGTCATGTTTCAGTACCGTGGGTAGGCGTCAAGCCGGGAGGCATGACGCCACAACGTGGGACCCCTTTTTTGATGCAACGAACCCATTTCGGGCCTCAGCCGGTCCCCGTCAATTTTGAAAGGGAGTGCAAAGCAAAGCCATTTGGAAACGGGGGCAATATCGATTCAACCCAAAGCGGCCCAAAGCGCTACATCCCGTGGTGTCAGGGCGCCTGCCCTGACGCTCCTGGGCAGGGGTGCGTCAAGCCCGGAGGCATGACGCCACAATGTGACCGAAGAGGGGAAACCAGATTTTTTATATTAACAGAACGAACCCAATTACAACTTCGCGATTTTGCGTCGCGCCTGGCTGACTTTCAGCGTG
>JBGOTX010000027.1:0-10705 GCA_041476705.1 Candidatus Zixiibacteriota bacterium | reverse complement strand
TTCATTTGTAATTACTCCCCAGGAACAGTATCAACATACATCTTCTCTTAGTCATTCTGTTTATATATATCAAATAGTATTAATAAGGGGTGTGGATTTGTGCGTAAGAGGATTTTAAGTCTCTAATACAGCGATAAGAATAGAGGGTGAGAGAGTTTAAGCTCCGGTCGTAGGATTCTAGCTGTTCACAAAAGGTCAAAGTTCCTTCCACAGCACACCCGGTTCTATCCACAGTAGTCGTAGTCTTCACACCTTTCCCACAGTAATACACTATATTACCAACAAGCTATCAATATAAGAGTGCGGCCGATATCTTGTCAATTTTCTCGCGCAGGGTAATATCACCGGCGATTCGTCGTGACACCAGGTCACAAGCATGAATAACGGTGGAGTGGTCGCGACCACCGAAGGCATTGCCGATCGCCTTCAGGGAGTTGTCGGTGAGTGAGCGCGACAGGTACATGGCAACCTGGCGGGCCAGCGCGATCTTGGCGGTCTTCTTCTTGGCCCGCATCATTTCGAGATCGATCCGAAAATGGTCGCTCGTCTGTTTCTGGATCATCTCGATCGTAATATGCCGCTTATGCGACGACAGCGTGTCACTAAGTACTTTCTGGGCCATATCCAGATCGATAGGCACTTTCTTGACCGAGGCATACGCCAACAGCCGAATCAAGGCCCCCTCAAGCTCGCGGATATTCGAGGTTACCCGGTCAGCGATATAGGTCACCACCTCTTCCGGCAACTTTATCCCCTCGGTCTCGAGTTTCTTGAGCAGAATAGCCGTGCGGTTTTCCAGGTCGGGTGCCTGAAGGTCAGTCACCAGACCCCAGGAAAATCGGGACAACAGCCGCTCTTCCAAACCTTTAATCTCTTTAGGCGGCCGATCCGAAGTCAAAATAATCTGCTTGCCCGAGTGATAAAGCGAATTGAAAGTATGGAAGAACTGCTCCTGCGTGGATTCCTTGCCGGTGAAGAACTGGATGTCGTCGATAATCAGCACGTTGACATCACGGTACATCCGCGTGAAATCCGAAATCGACCGATCGGAAATCGCGGCGATGAAATCGGACGTGAATTGTTCCGAGGTCGCATACATGACGCGCTTGGCCGGGAAGAATTCCAGGATTTTGTGACCCATCGCCTGTACGATATGGGTCTTTCCCAGACCGGTTCCGCCGTATATGTACAGCGGATTATACTTGGTCATGCCCGGACTCTCGGCCACGGCCATCGATGCGGCACAGGCAAATTCGTTGAAATCACCCACCACCAGCGTTTCAAAGGTATAGCGCGTGTCGAGATTGTGATTGGGTGGCGAGACCGCCGCGCCTGAGGCAACCGAGGGCCGGCCATACCCCGACGGTGAGTCGTTCAACGGCCCGGCCGAAGCGTCGAAATCCAGCCGCGTTTGTTCTTCCGGATCGCCGGTACCGGAGACGATATACACGATATCAAACCTCTTTCCGAGTACCTCCACAAAGGCCTCTTCGATCAGCTCCCGAAAATGTCCGTTGATCCAGTCGGCGACGAACTGATTCGGGACCGAGATTTTGAAACTGCCGTTGTCGGTTGCTTCGCCGCGCGTTGGCCTCAGCCAGGTGTTGTACGACTGTTGCTTCAGACGACGGGCAATGTACTTCTGGCAGTCAATCCATTGCTGCGAGTTGGTAATCGGATCCATCACGGGTGTTTCCCCCACCATTAACTTTTCCACACTATTCACACAGACTAAACTGTTTATTAACCATGTGTTGCCACACGCGAGACGCTTTCATGCACACCTTACCCACAGAATTTTCCACAAAACCAAACTCCGATCGAGTTTGGTAACCGACTGACTTAACGTGGGATGCACATTCGCAACGGGGACTTACCCACAGGTTGTCCACATGCTGTGTTGTGTTTGCGAACATGTGTATTGGTATTCCAATACCGGGGGTGCGTCAAGTCGCGGCCCGCAAAAAAGTGTGTGAATTTTGAAGCGATTGTCGGGTGGCGTGTTAGAAGTCAAAAAAAAGTCGACAGCGGGCCCGCGTCGACTTGTCCACAACACATATTAATATCGGTCCTGCAATAGTCGTCTACCTGACAAAAGGTTATCTGGAGTCCATCTCATCAATGGCGCGTGCGATCGATTCGAACAGCGCAATTTCACGGGCTGTCCCGTTTATTGCCACCGGCCGTCCGTCATCGGCCCCTTGCCGAATGGAACTCAACAGCGGGATTTCTCCTAAAAAGGGAACGCCCAGATTTTCAGCCAGTTGTTTGCCGCCGTCCCTGCCGAAAATGTATTCGCGCTGACCGTTGTTTTCGTAATAGGCCATATTTTCGATCACGCCGATCACCTGTAACTTGGTTCGCTCGGCCAGTTTGGCCACCCGACCGGCGACATGGGTGGCCGTCGCCTGCGGCGTGGTCACCACCAGTAGTTCGGCCGAGGGAATTGCCTGCGCGATCGTCAGAGTGACATCACCAGTTCCGGGCGGCAGGTCCAGAAAGAGGTAATCGAGGTCATCCCACATGACATCGGTCAGGAACTGATTGATCGCCTTATGCAAAAGCGGCCCGCGCCAGATCACCGGTTCATCTTCGTCGACGAAAAACCCCATCGAAACGACCTGGAGATTGTCATTGAGGCGAAGCGGCACAATTTTCTCATCGATGATAGTCGGTTGGCCGGTCACACCAAGCATGCGGGGAATCGAAAAGCCGTACACATCGGCGTCGAGCAATCCGACATTTTTTCCCATCCGAGCCAGCGCGACCGCCAGGTTGCTGGTGACCGTCGATTTTCCCACCCCGCCCTTACCGGAGGAAACCGCGATAAAGCGACGGGCAAAATTGATCACACTCACCGGCTGTCGCCCTTCGACCGTCGCGTGCCCGAGCTTCTGCCGGAGACGCGCCCGTTGCTCGTCATTCATGACGTCAAACTCAACCGTCACGGCCTCGACCCCCGGAATCAATCCCACCCCTCGGGTAACATCGAAGGTAATTCGCTCCTTCAAAGGGCATCCGGGCACAGTCAGTGTAATACCGATTTTGACCTTTCCGCCCTGTATCTCCACAAACCGGACCATGTCCAGTTCGGTAAGCGGCTTTTTGAGCTCGGGATCGTTGATACCGCTCAGAATGTGCATGACCTGTTCTTTGGTCGGCATATTATTCCTTGGAACCGTTGCCAAACGTGATGTCGGCTAAGCTGACTTTGCGGAAATTCTCTTCCAGCGATTTTTGCGCCCGATCGTATACGGTCAGGAGCTGACAGTCCGGCAGATACTGGCATTCGTAGGCGCAGGCCTGACACTCGTACATGGTCAGCTTCCCCTGAGTTGCTTCGATAATTTCAAGCAAGGTTATCTGGGCGGGCAGGCGATTGAGCTTCAGCCCGCCGCCGAAACCGCGAGCGGTAACTACCAACGCCGCCCGGCTCAGCTCGGAAACGATCTGCGGCAAATACTTGGCCGGAATATGCTGGCGCTGAGCAATAGCCGTGGCCGTGGTGAGCGCGGTCCCCTTGTGGTGGGCGATCTCCCACATCGCTCGTATGGCATATTCGGTTTTCTTGGTAAGCATACTCATAGTATATGCGAGCACCGGAAATTGGCAAGAGGACCGGGAGGCATTTTTCCCTAAGATTAGACCGAACTTTCCACGTCGGTATCCATCTCCGGAGCTCCCTCTTTCGGATTCGAAGGGGTCCGATGCGCAAAAAGCATATGCGCCAGCAGAAACACGATCGAGCAGGTAATGGCGGCGTCGGCCACGTTAAACGTCCACCAGCGATTGAGTTGGTACCACGACAAATTGATGTCCGGGATGTCGACATCCAAGAAATCCACTACTTTTCCCAGCCGCAAACGGTCGATCAGGTTGCCGGCCGCCCCCCCCAAAATGAACGCCAGCGGCCAGGCAATCACCCTGGAATACCGGTACCGCCAGAAGTAAAAGATGATAAACGGGAGAATGGCCACGGCGATAGCGGTGTAATAAGCGGAAGAACCGAGCCGGGTTCCCATCGCCCCCCCCTCGTTGTAGACGAGGGTACACATGACAACATCACCGAAAATGTGCCGCGAGGGCTGGCCGGTGAGCGCGGCGACCGCCCACAGTTTCGTCACCTGATCGACCAGGATGACTCCCAGAACGATCACTGCCGGCCAGACGAACAACGAACGCGTTTTATCGCCCAGACTTCGTTTCCTCTTCGGCCGACTTGCACTGTATGCACAACCGGGCGTGCGGCACGGCCTCAAGACGAGCGGTTGAAATCATCTTGCCGCAGGTCTGGCAGGTCCCGAAGGAACCGTCTTTGATGCGCAAGAGGGCTTGGTCGATATGATACAACAGACGGCCGGATTTGCTGGCGAACATGAAAGCCATTTCGCGGTCCATCGTGTCGGTTCCCTGGTCGGCCATGTGGTACGAGTATGATGACAAGTCACCGCTCGCCTCCTTGGGGGTCGGACCGGACGCATCTCCTATAATCCCCATCTCGGCCAGCATTTCCTTTTTCTTCTCTAACAGAAGTACTTCGTACTTCTTGAGGTCGGCCTCTTTCATACCGGACTTGGTCATACGGTTCTCCGATCTACGCTACACTCTGGCGACGGCGATCGACGCCTTCTCGCCGTTAATATTCCACTCCATGCTTCCGTTCGGCGCCGGCGTATCTGTAAACTCCAGTTTCTGGGCGAGAGTTTCCGACTTTATGAAATCTTCGTGCCGGCGGGCGGCCGATTTGAGCCGGTCGGAAGAGGTCACCCGCACCGAAATTCGGTCGGTGACATCGAACCCCGATGTCTTTCGCATATTCTGAATCTTATTCACCATTTCGCGGGCGAATCCTTCATCAATCAGTTCCGGCGTCAGCGTGGTGACAATCGCCACCGAAAGCGGGCCTTCCGACTCCACCGCAAACCCGTCTTTCTGCTTCGCCACAACCTCGACATCCTCGGTGGTCAGCGTCAGCGGCGGGCCGGAGGAATCAACCGCAATTTTACCGGTTTTGACAAATTCGCGAATTCCGGCCGAATCAAGCGACTGTACAAACGCCGCCGCGCGCTTAACTTCGCTACCTAGCCGCGCCCCCACCAGTTTGAAATTCAGCTTGGCCGAATAGGTGACATACGAATCCAGCGATTCGACCATCTCGACCGCCTTGATATTCAGCTCCTCTTCGATGATTTCCAGGTAGGGAGCCAGGCGTTCGCTGTCCTTCCGGCCGGCGGTGGCCACCAATAACTTCGACAACGGCTGGCGAACTTTGAGGATTTCCCGGGTTCGGACGGCCCGTCCGAGCGAGACAATCCTCTGCGCCAGGTCCATCCCCTCTTCCAGCGGCTCGTCTATTTGGCTGGTGTCGGCTTTCGGATACGCCATCATGTGGACCGAGATCGGCAGGCGGTGCTTCTCCGCGTCAGGGCCAACCAATTGCTTCCATAGCAGTTCCGAGGTGAACGGTGCGATTGGCGCACTCAGTCGGCAGACCCCTTCAAGCACCCACCAGAGCGTCAGGTAGGCTCGCATTTTGGAGGGGTCATCAGCCTTCGCCCAGAACCGTCGACGGTTATTGCGGACATACCAGTTGGACAGGTCATCGATCACGAAACTCTGGATCGCCCGCACCGGCCGGGTGATCTCGAACCCATCGAGCGATGCGCTCACCTCTTTGACCAGCGAGTTGTACCGCGAGATAATCCACCGGTCAAATCGATTCGGCTCTCCGGCTTGTTGCTCGAGGTATTTCTCGATCGAAAGCCCGGCTTTACCCGCCTGATCTGTCACGTCGTCGATATTCGCGTACAAGGCAAAAAACGAGTAGGTATTCCGAAGGGTGTCGAAATACTTACGGCCGACTTCTACCAGACCATCGAAATCAAACTTGGTCGGCAACCACGGATTCGAGGTCGACACGAGGTACCAGCGAAGCGGGTCCGCGCCGTACTGATCGATCACCGTGAACGGATCGACCACGTTCCCTTTGTGCTTGGACATTTTCTTGCCCTCTTTGTCCAGAATGAACTCAAGCACAATGACATTCTTGAACGGCTGTTTGTCAAACAGCATGGTTGAAATGGCCAGCAGTGAATAAAACCAGCCGCGCGTCTGATCGACCGCCTCCGAGATGAAATCCGCCGGATACGCCCGCTCAAATTTTTCTTTGTTCTCAAACGGGTAGTGCCACTGGGCGTACGGCATCGCTCCCGAATCGAACCAGACATCGATAAGCTCCGGCACCCGGCTCATATTGCCGCCGCAGTCGCATTTCAGCTTGATCTCATCGATTAACGGCTTATGCAGATCCAGAGTGCCGACGGAAGCTTGCGCTCGCCACTGATCACTGTCGACACTCTCTTCGACTAATTGCTTGATAGACCCCACCGCCCGCTGTTTGCCGCACTCGGCGTTGTCGCAGATCCAGATCGGCAAGGGGGTGCCCCAGAATCGTTCGCGTGACAGCGCCCAGTCAACGTTATTTTCGAGCCAGTTGAGCATCCGGCCGGTGCGGATTTCATCCGGCACCCAGTTAATGGCGTTGTTGTTCTTGATCAACTGGTCCCGAAACTGAGTGGTGCGGATATACCAGGACTGCCGCGCGATGTAAATGAGCGGCGAATCGCACCGCCAGCAGAACGGGTAGTTGTGCTCGTACACTTCCTTTTTGAGCAGTTTGCCGGCGATTTTGAGGTCCTTGATAATGACCGGGTCGGCATCCTTGATAAACATCCCCTCATACGCTCCGGAATGCTCGCGGAAGTACCCGTTTGGCTCAACCGCCTGTAAGACCGGAAGCCCGTACTCCAGCCCGATTTCGTAGTCATCGGCGCCATATCCGGGGGCGATATGGACAATCCCCGTGCCGTCATCGAGCGTGACAAAGTCGGCGTTGATGACATAGAACGCCTTGTCGGCTTCTTTGGCAAAAGTGTCAAAGAGCGGGACATATTTTCGCTTGAGAAACTCCGAGCCCTTTTTCCGTTCGATAATCGTGACCGGTTTGTCAAGCACCCGTGACAGGAGCGCTTCGGCCAGCACCAGTTTTTCTCCCTCGTAATCGACCAACACGTAGTCGGCGTCGGCTTTCATGCAGAGCGCCGCATTGGACGGTAGCGTCCAGGGCGTGGTGGTCCAGACTAGGTAATTGAAATCGCCGTCGGCCGCTTTCACTCGCACGTATACCGAGGGGTCTTTGACCGTTTCATACCCCTGAGCGACCTCATGACTGGAAAGCCCGGTGCCACAGCGCGGGCAGAACGGCACGGTCTTGTGCCCCTTGTAGATCAGTCCGCGGTCGTGGAAATTCTTTAGAATCCACCAGACCGTTTCGATATACTCGTTGGTCAGCGTGACATAGGCCTCATCGAGATCGAGCCAGTATCCGGTTCGGCGGGTGATTTCATTCCACTCGGCCAGATATTTGAAAACCGACTCTTTGCACTTCTGGTTGAAATTGGCGATCCCGTACTCGAGTACCTTGGCTTTGCTTTCGAGCTTGAGCGCCTTTTCGACTTCGATTTCAACCGGTAAGCCGTGCGTGTCCCAGCCACCTCGGCGGTCGACCCGAAACCCCTGCATCGCCTTGTACCGGCAGACCAAATCCTTGACTGTGCGAGCAATAACATGGTGAATTCCCGGCCGTCCGTTGGCCGTGGGGGGACCCTCGTAAAAGACAAATTGCGGGCGATCCAGCGCGGCGTCATGGGCCTTATGAAACACCTGTTGGTCGTCCCAGAATGCCAGAATCTTCTTCTCGGCTTCGGGTTGTGAAAAACCGTCTTTGAATGGGTCGAATTTCATGCTTCTAATCCTTGACAGCCCGATAAGGTATCGGAGCAGGGAGTGTTTGTAAAGGGGGGATTTGGGGTGTGGGGGTATACTCAAGTAGGTCTAACCCCCTGCGGTTCCGACATCTTTCTCCTTAGGTCGCGACATGGATCGCTCTTGACTCGTCGACCAAAACAGTCTATGTTTTTAACACGTGATATCGCCCCTCACAGGGCGGAACAGACAATTGACGAAAGGAGTTTTTCGTGGTTATCCTCGTGATCCAGCACCGCGTGACTGACTATCAGGGCTGGAAGAAAGCCTTCGATAGCGATCCGATCGGCCGTGCCAAAAACGGCGTGACCAGGCACACCATCTATCGTCCCGCGGAAGATCCCAACCGTGTGATCGTGAACCTGGAATTTCGTTCGCTTGAGCAGGCACAAAAGTTCCTTCCCGCGTTGCATGAATTGTGGAAGCGCGTCGGCGCCAAGCTCGGCTTCGATGGCCCCGGAGGTGTTGACGCCCACATTCTCGAAGAGGTCGAGCGGATAGAGTATTAAGAACACCCCCCGTCGGCCACCTTCTCCCGTTGGGAGAAGGGATATACGTGGCTCAGAGGAACTTTCGATTGAAAAGAACTCTCGGAATCTCGTACCGAACGATTGGCGCAAATTCCTCTCCCACCGGGAGAGGATGTCACGAAGTGACAGGTGAGGGGTCCGGCAAGAACCCCACCCGTTGATGGGGTACACTTTATTCGTTGGGTCGGGGGTAGACCCGAACCGTCAAGCGGCGGGCCGCTTGACCTACACGCCCAATTCCCCCATATTCCCCGCCAACAGAGCAACCAGCATTCCATGAACACCATTCTCGACTTCTTTCTGCACCTCGACGTCCACCTGAACAATGTCATTGTCGAATACGGTGGTTGGACCTACGGTATTCTGTTCTTCGTCATCTACGCCGAAACCGGGTTTGTCGTCACACCGTTTTTGCCCGGTGATTCCCTCCTGTTTGCCGCCGGAGCTTTTGCCGCCGCCGGCGCGTTCAATATCTGGTATTTGTGTCCCCTCCTGATCGCCGCCGCCCTGTTGGGTAACACCACCAATTACTGGATCGGCCGCAAAGTCGGACACCGGGTATTCGAGGAACCTCACCCGCGCTGGGCCAAAAAAGAGTATCTGGACAAAACCCACGCGTTCTACGAAAAGTACGGCGGCAAGACGATCATCATCGCCCGGTTCGTGCCAATCGTGAGGACTTTCGCTCCCTTTGTCGCCGGCGTCGGGCGCATGACCTATCTGAAATTTGAAAGTTACGATCTGGTCGGTGGGACGACCTGGGTACTGGTGTGCTGTCTATCCGGGTATTTTTTCGGCAACCTGCCGTTTGTGAAAACCAACTTCAGCGTCGTCATTCTGGCGATTATCGCCATCTCAGTCGCGCCGGCCGTGATTGAGATTCTACGGCACAAATTCGGCCGAAAATCGGCCGCAAACTGAGCCGGATTGCACTCTGAAACTGACCCTAACCTCGGTTGGGTTTTTCGTCGCCGCTATGTCCCGCCGCCGCCTACTCGTGGGCCAGCACCGAAAAGAACTCGTTAAAGACAAACTCTTTGGGTTTGTCGGCGAATGGACCAAGGGTAAAACTTGAGCCGGCGCCGCTCACGGTCTGACGCATGAATTGGTGTCGGCCGTTTTCAAATGTTACCCGGCAAATCACCGGCATGGTGAAATTGGGAAGGACGTCCTTGATGCCAACTGTGGCATTGACCACCCATTGATTCCCCTGCGGCTCGATCTTGCTTTTGACGTCGAAGTGCGGGATGTTGCGGCTGTAGACCCATTCATCAAAAAACCATGCTATCGGCTGACCATAGTATTTTTCGGCCAGTTTTTCAAAGTCGGCATTGGTGATCGGGGCGCTGTTGGCCGATTGGCTGAATTCGCTCATGAATTTCAAGAACGTTCGGTCGGAATTTTTGTCCAGATCGAACATCAGGTACCTCAGCATGTGAAACACCCAGGAACCTTTGGTGATCCGCAGAGTGGGGGGCACCCGATCACCCGCGGCCAGCGGCTGATCCTTATTCTGGTCGGCCAGCGTGTAAACCGCATTGCGTTGGGCCTGGAGTTCCGCATAGAAGACAGCGGCGCCGAGCGGCTGTTGGAGAGACATGACGCCGAGATAGTGCGAGACGGCGTCGACGAGCCAGTATTCCCGGGGCGACGCGATTTGCATCAGATTACCAAAATACTGCCGCGAGGCCTGAATCCCCGCTTCAAGGCATATTCCGCCGGTGCCGTCGACCAAGCATTTCACCTGCGGTACGCACAGAAGACCCGGCATTCCCTGGCCCACCTCCGGGTAAATGTATAAATCTTTGGTTCCGGGCGGCGCTCCGAAACGCGAGGTAAAATAATCAATGGCTCCCATTACCGGCGGCTGATACAATTCGTCGGACAGAAAACAAGAGTACTTCGTTTTGTTCAGAGCTTTCGATCTCAGAAAATGAACCGATAATCCGCTCGCGCTGGTCTGGGTGAGCGTGTCGAATCCCCCCGCGTACGGCTGGAAATAGAACAGGCGATATGGTGCGGCGGGGGCGGCGGTAAAATGCACTTTCCCTTTTTGCGGCTGAGCGATGGAATCCACGCCCGGCATGACGAAATTGTAGCCCTTCGGCACGGTGAAATGCACCCGGATGGGGGCGGCATGCGGATTTTCGAAAAAAGGAAACGGCTGGACATAGTCCCGACCATGATACAAGACGCTCAAGTGAAGCGTATCGCCCCGGTGGTAGTACGTTGGAAGCATGACGCCGACAAATGCAAAATCAATTCGCCGATAATAATCCACCGGCTTGCCGTCGAGAAACACCGAATCATCCTTGAGCGCATGATTGAGATAGAAAGAGGTGAACTTGAGC
>JBGOTX010000026.1:0-10886 GCA_041476705.1 Candidatus Zixiibacteriota bacterium | reverse complement strand
GGTCACGATCGGGGAGGTCGGGTTCGGATAGGTGAACTCGCCGCCGGCAATCGAAACCGTGCCGCCGCAACAGTCGTTGGTCTTGAACTTTAGCTGCGCTACAACCTTGGGGCCGGCTGTAAGAACTGAGCCGCCGGGCTGCAACCGCATAGCGGAAAAACGGATGGTGTCAGGGTCCGTACCGTTCACCTTCGTGAGATCTATCACACGATCAGGAAGCTGGGTGAAAGCCGGATCCCATGCCACGGTCAACTGATCGAAGAACGAGCATCCCGAGGCCTTGGAGACCACCAGGACGATTTCGATCGCGCTCACCGAGTCGGACGTGACGTTAGCCGTTACGTTGACCTCGGAGTTGGTGCATCGAAAAGCGTTCTTTGACTGGATCGTGACGTCGTTCGCCATCGCGAACGACCAGCCGAATACCACTATAAAGGAGATCAGCAGCAAAGAATATAAGGTTCTTTTTTGCATCATGTAATGCTCCTTTAAAACATCATGAAAAGCATTGTAATTCAGGTAGTCATCTCCGGGACTTTCCCGGTTGACCTACCCAAGGAAATCCGATATTGGTCGTGTAGACCGGGTACCGGGACCCTTCAATCGCGAACCGAACACCGCTGGAGCCGCGACAATCTTCAGGGATTGCTTCCCTCGAAGAGATCGATTCGAAACTGATTTGAATTCGTTAGCGAGAATTGTGAAAATCTTGTCGGATATACTCCACCGAGCAAGGTTTTCTATCGCTTATGAAAAACCAAGAACTAGAGTCTATTGGTCGTAACCGCAGTGTTTAATTGCCGTTACAAAAGGTGCGTCGGAACCAAAACAGAAGCGTCTTTAACACTACTATTTCCCTAGACGCCCCCACAATACCAGATTTCCCCAAATCTGTCAAGAATTATTTTCCGATTTCTTATGATCGACCAAAGATCGACGGCCTGTAGTTTCAGATTCGGGGGGACAGGCGGAGGATTCCTTCCTGTACCGGTCACTCAAACGAGGCATTTTTGCCACACCACAACCGACATAGACCACCAATTTGGTAGTCTGTTTTCTCCGGAAACCGCACTCCGACGACCCCGAAAGAGACGGTGCCTAGTGTAGATCGCCTGCGGACAGACATGTCGCTTCGTCCTGCCGCCCCGCTAATACGTAGCTCACGAAGCAAACCCGGCATCCGGCAGGCGAATTCCACGCAACCGTATGGGAGCACTATCGGAGCACGAATGTTCGCCGCAAGAAGACTTCGATATGCTCCGGGAGCACCTAGAAGGTGTAGTTGAGACCGGTGGACAAGAGCACGGTCGTGCTGTTGTCAGAACTCTGGCGGTGCCATTCCCACTCGGTCGACAAAATTACATTACATGACAGTCCGCCGGCTATTCGCAGGTCGGCCAGCGCATTGATCCGCTCAAAAGCAAAGCTGGTTTGGAAATCCGTCTCTTTCTTGAGCCAACGATATCCGGTGATTGTCTGAATAGACAGAAGAGCGCCGGTGGCTTTCAAATAGTCGATATCGGTCCGGAGGCCCATCTCACGGTAGTCCTCGGGCGCGACAACGTCTGAGGGTGTGGACTTGAGAAACTCAATGTGCGGTCCGAGGTCTAAACCCCAGTCGCCGTATCGCCGCCCCGACATAATCGCCAGCCGGCAACGAAAATAGTCGGCATTGAATTGATCCGAATCGGAGAACAGCATCAATTCAGCGGCCAATTCAGAACGGACAAACCACCGGTCGCCAAACTGCCACCTTCCATCTCCGTCGGTCTCGAGCCGCCAATAATCGTCGGCCCGGTTGGCCTTGTGGTAGTCCTTGCGCTCGACTCGACCGAGCAAAGCCAGCTCCCCGTGGTCCATCAGCGCCGTGAGATCCGTCTCAGCCCCCCAGCTAAGATAGTCAAGGGCGGTCGAGTCCGGGACGCGCCGTCCGAGCGCAAACAGATTTATCCCGGCCTGAGCCAGATACCCGAGTGAGCGTGTCACCCCCCATTTGCCGCCAAAGCGATAATGGCTGAAAATGATGGTTGAGGTCGAGTCGAACTGGATCAGTTCGCCTCTGGCCTGAATCCAGGTCGACCAGTTCTCATCGATCGGCAGGGTCAACCGGGTCTGCGAACTGGCCGTGATATAATTGTCCCCGACATCCACGGCGCCGTGGTACCGCTGGCGCCAATCAATTTCGGTCCGGCTGTCAAGATTGTTCGCGCCAAGGCCCAGACGGAAATCGGACCCGAAACGAAGGCGGGCAAAATTGGGAGTCTGAGTTATTTCGGCGCGCAATTCGCCCCGCCGGCTTCCCGGTCCCTGAAGGGGATAAAAGGAAACGCCCAGCTGGGCCTTGATGTCGTCCAGGTAGGTGGTACGAAGCGACGTCAGCAGGGTCAGCGAGTCGGCGCCGCTCAGCGAGAGTGAGTCAGCAAAGAAACGCTGGGAGATAAACTCATATCCAAGCCCGGCCTTGACTGACCAGCGCGAGGTCTCGACCGATCCCTTTGTGGTGGCGAAGGAGAAAACGAAGAGAGCGAGGGCGACAGTTCTGGGACGCAAGGGAGAGGACCACGGTTTCGGTTACTGGTGCTCTCCAATATACGATTGTGCCTGCCGCAGGGCAAGCTGAGCGGCCTGAAGCGAGGCCAGGGCACTTTCGGTCTGGCCGGAATCGATTTGCGATCGCGCCATTTTCAACTGATCGTAGGCCTGATCCACAAGCTTGGAAACCAATTCGACGGTTTGGCCCGACAAGTTTCGCTCCTGCTCGCTCAGCCGATCGGCCAGTCCTTTCAGTTGCTGATACCGCTGGTCCAAGCGGGCATTTCCCTGACAAGCGCGGATAGCTTTGAGCGCCATCTCGCGAGCCCGCCTGAGCGCCTGCAGGGCCGGTTCGGTTTTTTCACGACCGTTCAGATCGATAGCCAGGTCAAAGGCCTGTTTCGCCTGATCCAGATGCGCTTTGGCGCCTTGATCTTCGCACTCGGCGACGACGTGGGTTGCCTGGTCAATCAGTCCGGCAACGTTGTCCCGACGGGTATTAAATTGGCCGTCGTTTCCGTCACTTTTTCCACACTGATCTATGATCCGTCGGGCGGCTTCCTCGACCTGATTGGCCAGTTTCAGCCCCGGACGGTTCTGGCCGCGGCGATAGAATTCCCAAGCGCGATTGAGATTTTCCCGGGCGGCATCGAACAGGCCTTTCATGTGACCACATTCGCCGTTATCGAGAATGTCTTTGGCCCGATCTAATCGGTCTTGCGACCGCTCCAGGCGTCGCTGGACCACATCTCCCGACTGCTCGGTTGCCCGGCTCATCGCCATGGCCGAGCCCAGAAGTTCGCGGACTTTCATCGTAAGGGTGCGGGCGACTAAGTACTTACTCGCATTGAAAGCAATCCAGGCATCACTCTGAATGGTTTTGGCCCGCTCAATAACTGCGACCGCGACCGGATTCTCGGCATGTTGAACGGCATCCCGCGCTCGGTCGATCAAGTGATCGGTACGCTCAAGCTCGTTCCTGAGCATTTCACGCGCTCCGTCCATGGTCTGCGTTGATCCAACCAGCGAAAGAACCGGGACCAGCAAAACCGCGAGAATCAATATGCCTGTTCTGGAATGCATCATCATCACCTCAATCCGTGATGTAACAAATCAACTGCCATGCCGTCAATCGCCCTGGAGACAACTCATTATAATGCAGGGAATTAGCGGTCAACACCTCCGCTCCAAAACCCCTTAGTGTACCCGTCGGTACAAAATCGTGTCCCCCTATAGGCGAATTCACGGTTTGATACCATGTACTTTCATTCGACTGTATAGACGCCGACGGGTGATCTTGAGAAGCGCCGCGGCCTCGGTTTTGTTGCCGCCTGATTTTTCCAGCGCCTCGAGAATCATGCTCTTTTCGTTCGCTTCAAGCCCCTCGACTGATGCTCCCGACGACGCGACGAGCGGTTCATCGTCGATGTCGAGAGCGATATCTTCGGCCGTGATCAGCTCACCGCCGGAGAGTATTGCGGCCCGCTCCAGCACGTTGCGCAATTCACGAATATTTCCCGGCCAGTCGTATCGACGCAATAGGGTCCCGACCTCGGCGCTGAGACGGCCGTGCCGGTACCCTTGTTTGGTCAGAAAAAATTCCGCAAGTTCGAGGACATCATCGTCGCGTTCAGACAGATTCGGCATCGTGATAGGGAAAACGTTGAGGCGGAAATACAGGTCCTCTCGGAACCCGCCGGATTTTACCAACTCCTTCAAGTTACAGTTAGTGGCGGCGACCAGGCGAACATCGATATCTACCGTCTCCACGCCGCCGACCCGAACCAGTTGGCGCTCTTCGATCACCCGCAGAAGCTTCGACTGCATCGGGGTGGGCATCTCGCCAATTTCATCGAGAAAAATCGTCCCGCTTTCAGCCAGCTCGAACCGGCCGCGTTTACGTCCAACTGCGCCGGTAAAGGCCCCTTTTTCATAGCCGAACAGCTCTGATTCGAGCAGGGTTTCGGGAATGGCGGCGCAATTAACCGCGATAAACGGCCCCCCGGCCCGGCTTGACAGATCGTGAATCATGCGTGCCGCCAATTCTTTGCCGGTGCCGGATTTGCCGGTCAGCATGACGGTAGTGTCGGTCGGAGCCACCTGCGTGATCATCTTTCGCACCTTTTGGGTCGCTTCGGATGATCCTATCAAGTCAGTACCGTTAGTGGAGCGGATGACTTCCTGATAATGCCCGGCCAGCGAGGCCAACTTTTGCCGATCAACCAGTTTCCGCACGAGAAGGGTCAGTTCTTCCAGCGAAAACGGCTTGATAAGATAATCGGCGGCGCCTTTTTTCATGGCCGTTACCGCTGACTCGACCGTGCCATAGGCGGTCATCATTATGACGTCCGTTCCCTCTTTCGTCAGCGCTTTTTCGAGAATCTGCATGCCCGAAATTTCAGGCATGCTCAGGTCGGTGATGACAATATCAAATGCCTTGCTATCTATCAGGGCGAGGGCTTCGGCCGGCCGGGTGCAGGTGCTGACCCGATGGCCGGCCTCTTCAAGCTCCCCGCAGATGAGTGAGGTCATTTTTGGTTCGTCATCAACTACCAATATTCTGGCCATGCTTATTTCCCGTGCTCCCGAGGAATTTCAATGCTCACGACTGTTTTCTCTGATTTCCGGCTTTCAATCTTGATTGTCCCACCCATATCGGCAAGTAGTTTTCTGGTCAAATACAACCCCAGCCCCGACCCGGCCTGCTTTGTGGTGTAGAATGGCGAAAACACCCGTTTGAGTTCCGCGTTCGACAGCCCCACTCCGTAATCTGTAATAGTCAGGCGTATCTTGCTGTCGGTTACGGCAGGGAAGAGGCCAATCCTGATTGGGCGTCCGGCCGCCTGGCAGGCCTCGACGCCGTTGAGCAGGAGATTCAAAAGAATCTGGCGCAGAGACCGGGGGTGCCCAAACGCCTTCGTCCCACCCCCAGAACTTGGGAGCATATCAATGTGCTCCCACTCGACCGGATCGGGAGCACAATGCTGGGTGACATGCTGACGGACACTGCCCAGAAGGTCATTCAGATCAAACGATGCGGGCGGCTCGGTGGCGACGAGCGAAACATCGCCTCGAGCAAATTCAAGATACCCCGAGACGATCGAATTGAGCCGGTCGGTTTCCTCGACAATGTACCCTGCCTCGTCGGCACCGGATTTTCTGGCCAAGCGTTCGGCCGAGGCCCGGATGATTTGGAGCGGGTTCTTGATTTCGTGTGCTACCACCGCCACCATTCGTCCCATGTGGGCATGGGTTTGCCCCAAAAAGACCTGTTGCTCGGCCTTGCTCATTCGGGCTTGAAGGATCAAAAAGAGCAGTCCCAGGAACAGCCCGCCGGCAATCGACACCAGTGAGGCCAGTCGGAGATTCCGCTTGAGGGTGATCAGCGAATCGAAGTAGTCGACATTCGCTTCGACCCCCAGCACCGCCACCACCGTACCGCTGAAATCAGCCAGCGGCGCGAACGCCGACTTGAGATAGATGGAGCCGGTTTCGTACGAAGGCGTGGCCAGGACAGAAATGCCCCGCGAAAAAAAGGCGGAATCGACGAACCTCCCATTCAGATCGGCAAGAAAATAGACCGAGTCCGGTTCGGTCAGCGTGGTCGCGAGATAGGTGTAATTTTCATCGAGAATAAACGCCTCGGCCAGCGAGTCCGACTGCCGCAGTCGTTCCAGCAATCCGGTGACGCGGGCGAAAGAGTTCAGGTCGGCCGCCCGAAGCCGGGCGACCTCGGCCGGGTCAAACATCATGGCCCCGGCTGAAGCGACCGCCGTCAAACGCCTGCTCAACTGGGTATCCAACAGTTTTTCGGTGCGGCCATAGTACACCCACCAAGCAAGGTTGACCGCCATGACGAGCACGATCGTGAAGATCGCAAGAGCGACATACCGTCGGGCCGAGGGGAACATACGACAAGTATCGGATGATTCGGCTTCCGACACAAGTTTGACCGGTGACTCAGGATTTAGGGCACGGCGGGAGAGGCGTCAGGTGAGGGCACCTGGACGCCACCTCCGGCCAGTCACTTTTGCCTCAAAAGTCACCGGCCGCCGTGACAGTCCCGTGACACACGGTTTGAAACTCAAGGTATTTTGGTCTTAGTTTCTCATGCGTGATGCGTTGCCACTCGCATCACCTCCTCAGTAGAAAGAGCGCCGGCTTCCCTCGGCGCTCTTTTGTGATACAAACATAAAAGATCACCCGCGAAGACGCGGGTGATCTGCGAAGACCAATTAGTTTCAGGTCCGTTACTGGATAACTTTCACCAGTTCGACATCAAACATCAGGGTGGCATTCGGTGGAATAACGCCACCCATGCCGCGCTCGCCGTAAGCGAGGCCCGGCGGAATGATGAGCGTGCGCTTGCCGCCTACCTTCATGCCCTGCAATCCTTCAATCCAGCCCTGGATCACTCCCGGCCCGCCGATCGTCACCGTATACGGCTGCCTGCCGACTGACGAATCAAACTGTTCACCCTTCTTGCCCTTTTCCCACAACCAACCAGTGTAGTCAATCGCAGCCTTGGTACCATTGGGTACAATCGCTCCGGTGCCGACCTTGACATCGATGTATTTGAGTCCTGTCTTACTTTCCACCCATTTCTCCGTTCCCGTTTTTTTGGCGACTACTTTGGCTTTGGCCGTGGCTTTCAGCGTGTCGGCCTTAACCTTGTTCCCGGCGCTGATCTCCTGGACCTTGGCCTGTGATTCAACGGCTTTGGCTTTCATTTCCGAGCTCACATCGGTTGAATCGGCCGTGGCTATTCCGGCCGCGAGTACTATGGCCGCCAGACCTGTCAATACGCTCTTCATTTGTTTGTTCCTTCCGTAATTCAATACCTGTTCCTGATTTCTGCGTAACAGCGCCTTTATACCTTACTCCACCAAAATGGTTTCGTGGCGTTTGGCGCCGGTGGAAACAAGACAAATCTCCACCCCCAGATCGTGCGCGATAAACTCAAGGTACTCACGGGCCTTTTGCGGTAGCTTCCCGAACGAGGTCAGACCGGTGGTATCACTCTGCCAGCCGGAGAGGGTCTTGTAGACCGGTTTGACATGGGCCAATTCGGCCAGGTCGAGCGGCACCTCGGAAGACCGCGTGCCGTTCAATTCATATTCGGTGCAGACTTTGATCTCCGGGAGATCATCGAGCACGTCGAGCTTGGTGATCGCGATCGAATTGACGCCGTTAATGCGAATGGCGTGTCTCAGCGAGACGAGATCGAGCCAGCCGCACCGCCGCGGACGGCCGGTCGTTGCGCCGTATTCATCCCCCTGGGTGCGGATTTGTTCGCCGACACTGTCCACCAGTTCGGTCGGAAATGGGCCGGCGCCGACCCGGGTGGTGTAGGCCTTTACCGCCCCCACCACTTCGTCGATCATGCGTGGACCGATCCCAAGACCGGTGAGCGCGCCGCCGACAGTCGTGTTGGACGAGGTCGCAAACGGATAGGTGCCGAGGTCGACATCGAGCATCGACCCTTGCGCCCCTTCAAACAATATCGTTTTCCCTTCGCGCTGAGCACGATATAGGGCGAGCGAAATATCTATCACCATCGGCGCGAGTAGTACCGCAATTTTCAACAGTTCCTGATAGGTGCGGTCAAGATCGGCCCGAGGGTCGGTGGAACCTTCGAGATATTTCGCCTTAATCACCCGTTGATATTCGAGCCGATGGCGAAGCCGCTCCGGGTGGAACAGGTCGGCCACCCGAATACCGTGGCGCGCCACCTTATCGACATAGGCCGGACCAATCCCGCGCTGGGTGGTGCCGATCGAGCCGGTTCCGCGCGCTTCTTCTTCGACCGAATCAATCAGCTTGTGGTACGGCAGGACAAGGTTGGTGGCCGGGGAGACAAACAGGCGGTTGTGGTAGTCGATTTTGTGCGACGCGATAACATCCAGTTCATCCTTGAATGCGAAGGGATCGAGCACCACGCCGTTGCCGATAAGACAAACCTTGCCGGGATGCAGAATGCCCGACGGTATCAGGTGGAGGACATGCTTGGTGTCGCCGACAATCACGGTGTGCCCGGCGTTGGCTCCGCCTTGGAAGCGGGCGATAATGTCGGCGTCGGTGGCCAGCAGATCGACAATCTTCCCTTTGCCTTCGTCACCCCACTGACATCCGATAATGACTCGGTTCTTACCCATGTTTCGTTACCTTTTCGCGTGTGGACGCGGCCAGTTGACGGATCGCGCCCATGAGTTGGTCTTTTCCGAGTCCCGTGACGGCGGAAAACGCAATCGACGGGAGCCCCAGTTCATTTTCAATCTGCCGCATCTTGCGGAATAGTTGGTCGCGCCCGAGCTTGTCGGCTTTGGTCACGGCCACCATCACCGGCAAAGACCGGTCGGACAGCCAGGAAAGCAGTTGCAAGTCCTCCTCGGCCGGTTCGCGGCGGCAGTCCAGAAGGAAAACCATTCCGGCGATCCGGGATTCCTCATTGAGATACTGCTCAATCAGTTTTCCCCATTGATCTTTGATCGATTTCGAGACTTTGGCGTACCCGTACCCCGGCAGATCAACCAGGTAGTATTTGTCATTGATCAGGAAGAAATTGAGCGCGCGGGTCTTGCCCGGCGTGCTCGACACTTTGGCCAATTTCTTCTGTCCCACCAGTCGATTCAACAGGGATGACTTGCCGACGTTGGAACGTCCGGCCACCGCAATCTGTGGTCGATGGTCTCGCGGCAATGAAGCCAGGTCCATAAACGACCCGACAAACTCCGCCGTTGTCTGTTTGGATGCGATAGTACGATTCTCCTGTGAACAAAAACGGCGGTGCGTGGACACCGACAGAGGCATCAGCTCATCCCCGCCGCGGGACGGTTGGCCGGTCGCGCTTTCGTTTTCACGAGCGGCGAACGGACCAAGGCCAGCTTGATCGCCTCGGTAATCGACTCGATATAATGTAGGGTGAGCCCATCGAGCAATTCCGGTTGCATCTCGGCCATGTCCTTGCGGTTCTTCTCGGGCAGGATAATCTTCGTGATTCCCAGCCGTTTGGCCGCGAGCAATTTTTCATTGAGGCCGCCGATCGCCAGCACATCTCCAAAGAGTGTGATTTCGCCGGTCATGGCGAAATCGGTCCGCACCGGTATCCCGGTGAGCGACGACAAGATCGCGAGCGCCAGCGTGACGCCGGCCGAAGGACCGTCTTTGGGCACCGCGCCTTCGGGAACGTGCACGTGCAGTTCGAGCGTCTCGAAGAAATCTTCCTTCAGTCCGAAGCGCGTGGCATGATTGCGGATGTACGACATCGCCGCCGTGCCGGATTCCTTCATGACGTCGCCGAGCGATCCGGTGAAGGTGAGCACCGCTTTCCCCTTGAGCGGGACAACTTCCACCGGAAGCACCTCGCCCCCCATTTCGGTCCAGGCCAGCCCGATAGCATACCCGGCCGTCGGTACAGTGCGGAGATTTGTATCGGTAAACTTGCGTGCGCCGAGCATTTTCTGCACCAGCTTGGGGGTAATTACCACCCGCTTGAGTTTCTTGCCGCCGGCTATTTCAACGGCGGTCTTGCGAAGAAGACTCGACAACTGGCGTTCCAGTTCGCGCACGCCCGATTCGCGGGTATAGAATCGGATCAGTTCGAACAGGGCGGTGTCCTGAAGCACCAGCGCCACGCGGCCGAGTCCGATATCCTTCTGGAGCTTCGGCCACAAATATTCTTTTGCGATCGCCGCTTTCTCAAAATCGAGATATCCGGGCAGGCGAATGATTTCCATCCGATCACGCAACGGAATTGGAATCGACTGCGTCGAGTTGGCGGTCGTAATAAAAAGCGTCTTGGACAGATCGTACTCGACTTCGAGATAATTGTCGTAAAACGTGTGATTCTGTTCCGGGTCGAGCACTTCCAGCAACGCCGCCGCCGGGTCGCCGCGGAAATCGGCCCCGATCTTGTCGATTTCGTCGAGCAGGAACACCGGATTGGAGGTTCCCGCTTTCTTCATCGATTGCACGATCCGTCCCGGCAGGGCGCCGATATAGGTTCGTCGATGCCCGCGGACCTCGGCCTCGTCGTGAATGCCGCCCAGAGACATGCGCACAAATTTTCGTCCCATGGCGCGGGCGATTGATCGGCCGATCGAGGTTTTGCCGACGCCCGGAGGTCCCACCAGACAGAGAATCGGGCCTTTTACTTTGCCGGCCAAACGAATCACCGCCAGATGCTCAAGAATGCGGCCCTTGGCTTTTTCCAGGCCGTAGTGGTCACCGTCGAGGATGGCCTTAACCCCCTTGAAATCGGTGCGTTCTTTGGTAGTGGCGCTCCACGGCACGCCCAACAGCCAATCGAGGTATGAGCGAATCACACCCGCTTCGGCTGAGTACGGGTGCATCTT
>JBGOTX010000025.1:0-10904 GCA_041476705.1 Candidatus Zixiibacteriota bacterium | reverse complement strand
TCAAATGCCTATATATCTGGTAAGATATACGCTCTTGAGCCGTCGTACTCCACGTAGCGATTAGTAATAGTCAGAAAAAACATGAATAAGAAAGTATCTGTGTACGTAGCGATTATCAGTCTTCTTCTTCCCGCGGGCATCGCACTTGCGAAAGGTGGCGCCGACGATTCGCTTACGCACGATAGTGCAGGCGCGAGCGCCGGTGTCCAAGTCAACTTGGGTATCGGAGGCAATGGCCGCGACCACGCGGAAGATAATTCCGTGGGTGCGTCTTCGAGTGCGTCGTTAAACCACGACATAGGCGACGACAAAGGCGGCCTAAGGGGCGACGACAAGGGCTCGGCCGCATCCTCCTCCCGTTCGCGCGAAAACGAAGGGGATGACGACAAGGGCAACGCTTCGTCGACCGATGACCGCGGCAATGGTTTCGGACGCGGCGGACTCCAGGGCTTCTTCCAATGGCTCTTCGGACTTCCCGCTTCGACGACCGTCGGCGAAATTCGCGCTGATATTCAGGCTTCGACCACGGCCTCAACGACCGCAGGCTCTTCAGACAACTCTCCGGAGGGTCTCGGATTCCTTGCACGTTTCTTCAGCTTCTTCAGCGGCTGGTTCGGCGGCGGACGAGGTGACAACTAGTCTTTCGGACATGCACTACGCGCGGCCCCTCCAAGGGGCCGCGCCTGTACAAGGGTTACCCTTGTACGGTTTGTGAGTACTGAAAGGTTTAGCTGTTTTCAGTATGCTCGCTCGAGTAGCTAAACCAGTCGTCCAAAAAATCTTTGAAATCGTGCCGCTCGGAAAAATATTCGGGAAATGCGTCTTTCGTGAGGATGACCGATTCTTCTCTCGGTGTTTCAACGTACTCCGGATAACTCGAATATCGATAGCTCTCGAGATAGCGTTGCACATCTTCGGGATTTTTCACTCCCTGCTCTTTCCATTTCGGTTCGACAATTTTCACGGGATTGAGATGTATGTACGCAAAGAGATATTCAAGATGCTCATCGCGCGAAACATGCTGCGCTTTGAACGTTCCCTGAAAGAGCGCGCCGACACGTTCATACTTTTTGTTGAAATACATCGCGTAGCCGGTCTGTAACTTCTCCATGAATGCGCTGATTCCGCCCTCGCGAGTCTCCTTGAACAAGATGTGGAAATGATTCGGCATCAGCACATACGCACCGATGGCGGCCTGCCTCTTCCCCACATCAATCTCATTCAAGGGTAACCCTTGTACGAGCCGGAGAACGTAGGGTTTTTCGCCGTTCGCAAGATATAACAGCCTGAGAAATCTCTCGCGATCCTTTTTGTCGAGAAAAATCCGCCTCTTCTCCACACCACGGTTATAGACGTGGTAATACTCGTTCGGGGCTATTGGCACTTTTCGTTGCACAATCAATATTGTATCGCCAACCTCCCTTCGTACAAGGGTTACCCTTGTACGGGTTAGGGTTGACAATATACCTACGCCGTCGCCCGTTGAAATCCGGGTCGTAGAGGCCGTAATCGGTCGCCCCTTGGAGCGTCTACAGTAGGGTCGGCACATGAGGTGCAGACTTAATCGTAAAAATACAAAAATAATTATGAATCTCTCATTTGTTAGAAAGTTTCGCGGGACGCATTTGCTCATTGCCGTCTCGACACTCGCCGTCGCATCGTTCATCGTGTTGTCCGCGGTGATGTACGCGCATGCGGCCACGGGCGCAGTCGTTACGAGCGAGGTACGCAACACAAGTGATGTTGCCATCTCCTCGGCGGGTATCGGTTCTGTCGTCCACGACAGAGCGATAGTAGCCGCCTCGACAAGCACCGACCCGCTCCCCTTGGGAACGGTCGACTTCAATGTGTATGCAAACCTGAGCTGTACCGGCACACCAGCGACCCAGTCGGGTGTTGCGCTTGTATCGGGCGTTGCGGATTCCGCGACGACAACGGTCCCTTCGACGGGGCTGTCATACAAAGTCCACTACAACGGACAGACCGACGTCTATCCGCCTTCTGACGGTGCGTGCGAACCGCTCTCTGCGGCCGGATTGGGCACGACCCTCTCAACGACACTCTCGACGACGTCTGTATCGGCAGGCGCGCTCGTTCACGACAGCGCGACGCTTTCGGGTGCGACCTCGGACGCGACCGGCACGGTCGCCTACACCGTGTACAGCGATGCCGCATGTTCTATCGTGGCGCAGGGTCCGAACGGAAAAACGGTAACGAGCGGCGTCATTCCGGATTCGGATGCGTTGCTCTTCAACACGGCGGGCACCTACTACTGGCGCGCCTTCTACTCGGGTGACCACAGCAATATCGCCGCTTCGAATGCGTGCGGTAGCGAGATTCTCACGGTCATTGCGACATCGACCACGCCTACGCCCTCACCCGGCACGATAAACGGCAATGTCTTCAACGACCAGAACAAAAACGACGTAAAGGACGGTAGCGAGCCGGGACTCTCCGGCTGGACGGTGTGGCTGCACACGGGTGCGGGATACAACGGTCCCATCACCGCAACCGCGCTTACGGACGCAAACGGCAACTACACCTTCGCCAATCTTGTTTTCGGGACCTACTTCCTCGAAGAGCAGGAGCAGAACGGATGGAATCAGACGAGCAGCGACACCGCGGTAGCGCTCGACGCTTCCCACACCTCGGGCACGGTGAACTTCGCGAACGTCCAGAAAGGCAACGCCACTTCGACTCCTCCGGGCAAGCACATGAAGTGCGACGGAGATAACGATGCGGATGATGTCGGATGTACCGCAACATCGACTCCCATATCGCATCACGGCGACTTCGGAGATTTCTTCAAGAAGTTCAAAAACAAGTTCTTGAACGGCCACGACAACGGAAAGCACCTTGGTGAGCTCAAGCACGGCGACGACAGGGGTGAAAATGAGGGCAACGGCGGAGAAGACGATTAACATCCTCTGACGTTCTCCAAAACAAAAAGCCCCCGTACGGGGGCTTTTTGCCGTGTAATCATCAGGACGACACGACCGATTCGCCGAACTGTGCCGAGCACGATGTGCCAAAGACCGGCCCCTGCGTGACCGCGTAGGAGGATGCCGGATTTTGGATGACCAGATGCAAATCGGTTATCGTGTCTTCGCACGAGAGTACGGAGCTACTACTTGCCCCCACCCCGCCCACCCACACGTCGAGCCACGCGTGGCCTTGGTAGCCCGTGTGGCACGGACCGTTTTGCGGGGTGTTGCCGTCGCCGCAAGTGTCCTCAACAATAAAATAACGCCTGAGGTTCGGGATATAAAACTTGGTCCCCTTGGGGTAATCGAGCGTGTCTTTGCCGAGGGAGATTGTGTGACCGACCGCGACCGTGATGGGGTCCCCGTAGGTGCCCGTGCCACCCGCTACTTGGTGAAGCACCGGGTCGGAGATATCGCTGCCCGGCGGCGTGTTGTCGGGCCAGCCATAACCCGTGGTATAGGCGGTAAAACGTATTTCGCCCGTTGCAGGGGGCGTGGTGGTGGCAGCCGGTGGCGGAGGTGGAGGCGGTATTGTCACCGGAGGAGGTGGCGGTGTCACCGGCGGAGGCGTGGTTGTTGAGGCGGGGATGACTACCGGTATCGGAACCGGAGTAACCGGCGGAAGCGCGGGAGTAGTTGTCGTGGAAACGGCGGAAGTCGTAGTAGCCGCAGATGTAGGAGCGGATGATTTTGAATCCGAAGACGGGGCGGAAGCCGCGGTTTTTTTCTTGGTATCTGTTTTCGCGACAGGCATCTCCGATGTTGCGACAGTTTCAAGGGGCGGGAAAAGAGGCTCCGCCCTTGTATAGACAATTGCCGCGGGCGGCGTCAGCGCTTCGCCGTATTGCTGCCACGCATACACCCCGAACAGACATAGGGCGCCCAAAAGACCGCCTGTTATAAGCCTCGAATACCATCTGACCCCTCTCCGTGGCATGTTCATCACGGGGAGCATACCAGAAGCGCTGGTGTAAACAAAAAGCCCCCGTACGGGGGCTTTTTGTTGGGCGTACAAGTACAAGGGTTACCCTTGTACGGAGGTTTCTGCAGATTTTTCAGAACGCGCCGATTCCCTTGGGCGAGCCGAGCCCTGTCGGGCCGTCGAAGCCCGCGAGCGATGTGCAGAGGTACGAGCCGCCGCAGGAGCCGTTGCTGCCGCTCATGACGTCGTTGAGATTACCCGCATTACCGAGCGTGTACGGAAGTTTGTTGGCACTGCCTGAAGTGTTGCCCGATACGGCGTAGACCGCGGCGATGATGGGAGACGAAAGCGATGTACCGCCCACTTGGAACCAACCGCTCTGTCCGGCGTACGAAACGCTGTCGTAGACCGCGGCGCCGGTGTTGGGATCGGCTACGGCGGAAACATCCGCGACCGTGCGCTTGCCACAGCCCGCGTCCGTTTGCCACGTCGTCTGTTTCAACTCATACAAACTGCACCCGCTCCCCGCTCCCGCCCACGCGAGCTCGCTTGCGTATGAACCGCCAGGATTCAGGAAGAGGCTCGTGCCGCCGACGGCGGTAACGTAGCGCGATGCCGCCGGATACTCCGCTCCGTAGCCGCTGTCACCCGAAGAAACCGTGAACGCCACGCCGGGTTTGTTGAAATGGCTGTCGTAGGAAGTCTCTCCCGGGAATTCGCTGCTGCCGTAGGAATTGGAAACAACCTTCGCACCCAGAGCGACCGCTCTATCCACCGCCGCCATGAGATTGCCGTATGTCGCCGAATTTGCCTCGACGAGAAGAATGCTGCAATTCTGGCAGAGCGCATGCGCGGTCTCCACATCGAGCGCAATCTCGAGCGCCCAGCCGGAATTCCGCTGCGGCAAAGGCGATGTATTACCGTTCTGGTTCACTTTTTTGAAACACGGGACGTTGGAATTCGCGATTGATCCTGTGCACGCCGGCAATTTGGGGATGCCGAACGTCGTCGAGTAGGTATCAAGATCTCTTTGGATATTCGGGTCGTCGTACGCATCGACGATGGCGATGATGCGGCGGCTCGTCGTCGCAGTGCCCGAGAGTCCGTAGGCCGCGTTGAGCTGCGCGGGACCATACCCGGAAATCACCTTCGGAGATGCGAGCGGCGTTGCCGCATCGTCGGTCACGACGCGCGCGTTGCAGTGCACTTCGCCTATGGGGGCGTCGCTGCACACACGCGCATGCGGGCGGAAGTGAACACCGAATTTTTGCTCCGTATTTTGCCGCGCGTAATTTTCGCGGTCCTGACGCGAGACGGAGTCCTCTCCCCTGCTTTGCCCGTTGTTCTCTCTGTTGCTCTGGTCGGCATATACCGCAACGGCAAATCCGAAAAGAAGCATGGCGGCCATAAGCGGGAGGGCGAACCGCGCGGTATGTGACATATCGGCCATTGTGCTATGCCGGAGAATTTTGTCAAAAGGCCGCACCGGCGGCGGCCGTCTGGGTGGCTTCTTGCGGCAGGGTCGGGCTGGTGAAGACAAAGCTGTCCCCGAAAATAAAGAGTATGGAGATGAGCGCAAGCACGAACCCTGCGGCGGCGGCTTTCTTGCGATGGTGGTAGCGCAACTCAAACTCGGTCGTGATGAGGAGCCCCGCGATGACGAGAAATGCGATGAAGTAGTAGGCATTGTGCAGCATCTCCTTGGGCGAGGCGATGAGGTGCTGCCACCACGGCGCGTAGTCGGGCGCGGATGCGGTTGTAACGCGAACCGGAGGAGCGGATGCATTCGCGGCGATGTTTGAGCCGAGGATGTCCGTCGGCTTTGGGGCCGTTGCCACGGGCTTCGGTTTTGCTACAGGCTTCTGCGCGGGTTGCGCGGCCTCACCCAAGACAGCGGAGGTTGCCGCGCTTGCGAGAGCGGGCGTGCTCGGATTTTCGGGTACCGTCTGGGAGACAATAGCACCGGCGCGTGAGGAGGGCGTACCGAATTCCTGTACGACGAACGTGGTCGGCCGGCCCTGGTACATCCCCTGCGAAACCGCGATGCCGATTTCGGTATAGTGCGCGCCGAGGATGTTTTCGCGATGCGTCTGCGAGTTCATCCACGCGGCGTTCACGTCGGAGGAGTCATTGAAATCAACCGCGAGATTTTCTCCCGCGTAATCGAACTTGTAGCCCGCGATTTGGAACCAATGCCACGGGTCCACCCCCTGCGGCGAGACGTGCGCGAAGTAGCTGTATGTCGCCATGTCGTCGGCCTTTGCCTGCGCCGCGGCGACGAGAACGGGATTCACCGTGAGCGTGCCGAGCTTTTGTGCGGCTCTATCGCCGTTGGCGAGGTCGACCAAGACCGCGGCGATGACGGCGGCGTATTGCTGTGTGCCGATGAGGTATCTGTCCAGCGAAGAAGCGATGAATATCGAGACGACGAGAGTGCCGACGGCAAGAGCGCTCCACAGCTCCGTGCTTCGGCGCTCATTCTTGCGGCGCGGCAAAAGCGATTTGAGTCCTGACTTCTTGCCCGTCTTTTTCATCCGTTCATTGTCTCATACCAAAATCTCATGAACAAAACCCGCCTGTGGGCGGGTTTTGTTGCGCGACTACATGCAGTATCTTTATTCGCCGTGGTACGGAGTGAGGTCCGTAGGCATCGGGATATTGAGCGACTGGCAGTGAAGGAGGTTAATCCAGCGCTGTGTCGTCCGGTAGACGAATCCGGTCGGGTCCTGCAACCCCCACGGAGTAAGAACGTCATCGGGATAGTTACTCTGGAAGTCGCGCACCGCCCTGTCCGTCGCCTTTCCGAAGAATCCGGTAATCGGCAGGTTGGTGTGAATCGTGTCGTTGAGGAATTGCTGGAGCAGCCTCACTTCTGCGGGATCATTATTCTTCTTGCCGAGGCGCATGTAGGTCGTGAGAAGCGCGGAGCAGCCTTCGGGAAGCGCGCTCGTCGATGCACCCAAGACCTGTCCGCCGCTTCCGCCGCCAAGCGAGCCGGCGATGGGGCCGTTGCCTCCGGTGATTGCGTCCGGAGTCACATCGTTGCCGCTACCTCCATTATTGTCATCAGAGCCGCCGCCGTTGTCGACGCATTGGTTATCGGTGACATGCTGGTTCTCACCGCATGATACACACTCATTCTCAACTAAAATCTGATTGTCCTCGCATGTGAGCGTATTGTCGACGCACTGATTGTCTGCCACATGCTGACTCTCACCGCACGATACACATTGGTTATCAACCAAAATCTGATTTGTTGAGCATGACGGCACATTCGGAACACAGTCAGGAAAGACTCCCGTTGTGTCTACCGGGCATTCCTGCGGAGGAGGAGGCGTTACACATTCGTTGTTGTTCACCACAAGCCTGTAGAGAAGTCCCGCCGGATTCGTGGCCATCGTGCCGCCCGCCTGTGCGAAGTTCGTTACGGTAAAACTGATGGTGTTGGCCCCCGAGACCAGGTCCCCTACCGGAATGACAATACCGTTGTCCTGCCCTGTAAGAGTGTAGTTGAACTCTCCCACATCAGCGGCTCCCGCGTGACCGTTGACCGATATGGTGTAGGAGTTGTCGGCCGCGACATCGAGCGTGGCGCCCGTCGGCGTGCCGGCAATGTTGAAGGTGCGCGTAAACGTTTCGCTTGTCTGATTCACCGCGTCCCCAATCGGATTTTCGCCCCAGACCCAGGTGGCACCCGGGATAGATGCCGTCCATGCAACATGTATCGGGGAGACAGGAACCGTCGGCGCAACACCCATGAGGGTAGATGGATCGCTTACGAGCGTTTGCGATGCGGTTGCGTTGCACGACGGCGCGTTGAATGCAACACACTGGTACGTCTGTCCCGCTACAGGATTACGGATGAAGTCGAAGTTGTCGTTGTTCAAGACGTCACTCGCGCAGTAGAACTGGGCGCTCGGGTAAGTGCTGTTGGTGTGGTCCGCACCGAACGTGAACGGAATGAAGCCGGCCTGAAGTTGCTCACGGAGGTGGAATTCCGTACCGTCGCCGAGTGCCGACATCGGAATAATCACGCTCGCAGATGCGGGACTGCCCGTGGTCGGGCCGAAGGCCGTGTAGCCTGCGACGTGTCCTACGGTGGCGTCGCCGCCGTCCCCTGCCGTGCTGTCGCCGTATTCGAAGGTCCATCCGGGGACGATGGAGCATGTCCCGTGTCCTTCGCCGCTGACCCAATCCTGCGCGGTCGTCGCGGTGATGGGGCCGTGGCCGCCTGCGCCCCACTGCGGGAGCTGCGACGGATTTGTGCAGACGACTTTGCTTGCGATGACGGTCACCGCTGTCGGTTTCTCCTTGTTGTAAACGATGAGCGTGCGGTCTTTGCGGTTCTGCGTAAGCGTAATGTTGCCGTCGGCATTGTCGCCGTTTTGAGAACCGTCCGTGTTGTATGCGAAGAGGTCGCTCGGAGAATTGACCGCCTGCGAGAATTGGTCGCTGTACATCGGCGTCTCAAACGTTGCCGAAGAAGTGATTGATTCTTGCCCGTAGTTCCATGTACCGAGCTTCAAGTTGCTGTATGTCTGGCACTGACCGTCGGGTGATTCATTGATGACCGTGGAATCGAGTGAGAGTGGTGTGTCGAAGGAGGCCACGTGCGAAGTCTGTTGCGTCTTCGAGAGCGTGATGGAGAAATTGCTGCCTGAATCGCCGGCAAGAGCGGTGCCGTTCGAATCGACGAGAACTTTACAGACAGTGATGGAACCTGTTACCTCGTCTCCCTCCCCGTCATTGTCGTTTTGATCATCGTTATTGTCGTTACCCTCGTGATTACCGGTGTTGTGGTCGTGCCCGTTATGGATCTGCGGACCGCCATCGCCGTGTTCATTCTCATTGGCGCTGGCGATAATAGGCATCGCACCCGCAACCGCAATAACCATCGTTGCGATGGTCATAGCCGACGCGAGCTGCCAGAAACTCAATCTAATAGTCTTCATAATTGTGTAGACCCCGAAGGACCCTGCTAACTTGCTAATGTATTAAACACAGAGCTACATGCCTCCACACACGACCACTACTACCTAGCGGCCACCACTATGCGTAGCGCCTATGACCGTGTCAAGGGAAATCTTTAAAACAACCGACATCGGCCACTCTGTCAAGTTGCTACGTCCGCGAACCTTGACGTAGATAAGGTAATAATCTGTAATCTATCAACATGCCCCTAGAGAAGCGTTGGGCGCCCTTGCATGCAGTTCCTGTAATATCCCGTCTTCATCCCCGTCTCATGAAGCAGAATCTGCTTGATATTAGGAATAATCTGGATACCTCATGAAAAAACTGCTTTTGCTCGCCCTTATTCCCTTAACAACCTTTGCCGCCACTGCGACATACCACTCGAGAACCAACGACACACTCAAATCGGTAGCCACAAAGTACGGTATGACCGTGCAGGAATTGGCGGCCCTGAACCCCAACGCACGCTTGGTGAGTCAGACGCTCGTCGTGAACACCGTGGCGCCGGCCCAAGTCCCGACCCAACCGGCTCCTTCCCCCAGCCCGACGGCGGGAGAAATCCGTTTCAACGCATACATCACGGGATACTCGTACTGGGACAACACCCCGCTCGGCTCGGTTGCAATATCCAACCCTGTCATCCACCAAGGCGCGGGAGGTACGGGAACGTACCAAAACCCCGTCACCCTCGCCGTGGGGCACGTTATCAGCGGCGGAAAAGACACGCTGGACTATCCGGCGGGTACTATCTTTTATTTCCCTTATCTGAAACGGTACGCCATCGTGGAGGATACGTGCGGCGACGGCAACACGCCGCAGAACGGCCCGTGCCACACCGGGTATAACGGAAATCCGTGGCTCGACGTGTATGTCGGAAAGGGCGTATCTCAATCGTCGGCAGATGTGTGCATGAACAAGATTACCGACCTCCATGCCGTGATAGAAAACCCCGCCCCGAATTATCCCGTCGTCTCCGGTGAGATTGCCCTCAACTGCGCGACCTACTGAAACGGGGACGCGGATTATCCGAACGTGAATGTGTAAGCCTGCAGGCCGGGGCTTGAGATGATGAATTCGAGAAAGTGGTCGCCGTAATCGACATCCTTGATGACCTGATAGAGGCGGTTCCCGCTCACGGTGATATAACTTTTGCCGCCGACGAAATGTACATCGGCTCCCGCTACGGACGCGTCGAGCGGCTTGCTATCGCGAAGTACTTCCACCTCGATGGGCGCACCGTTGGACGAACCCGCGACAAGGTAGACATTTTTCGCGCGGTAGCGGTAGTCGATGCGGTCGGAGCCCGCACTTCCGCCGACCGAGACGCCCGTTTCCGCGTACTCTTGCATGATGTTCCACATCCCGATGAGATAGAGCGTGTTCGGAGAGACGGTGACCGGCTCTTCAAACGATTGGAGTCCGGCTGTTCCCTGCTTTCCGTTGCCGAGGTATTCATTGCGCGCCGCGCCGAAGTACGTTTCAGGGCTACCGAGCTTGGTCTCGTCAACCGTAACAATGTCTGCGGGTGCGGCGACGGCCGCAGGAATTGTGGTACCGGCACCAAGGCGCGCGCTGCGCTCCGCAAGCGCTTTCTGAATCGCGCGCTCCGTCGCATCGTAATTCCCCTCCCCCGCGTGGTCGTACACGATGTAGCCGTCAATATCGATGAGATACTTGCGCGGCCAGAAAGAATTACCGAACGCGTTCCACGTGCCGTATTCGTTGTCGAGCACGACCGGATACTTGAGACCGAAACCGTCTACCGCCGCCTGCACATTCGCGAGTACGTGCTCGAAGGCGAATTCCGGCGTGTGCACGCCGACAATTTCAAGCCCTTTGTCCGCATATGTGTCGTACCACATTTTTATGTACGGGAGCGTACGCTGGCAATTGATACAGGAGTACGTCCAGACATCAATGAGTACGACTTTCTTTCCTTTGAACTCCCCGATGCTGATTGGCTTCCCTCCGTATTAATGTACCCATCGATTGAAGTAAGCTCGGGAGCTTTTTGATACACGAGCGCT
>JBGOTX010000024.1:0-11015 GCA_041476705.1 Candidatus Zixiibacteriota bacterium | reverse complement strand
GAAGCGCCTCCCCAGCAGACAGCGACCCAACCGGGGTCGAACCCCCAGCATCCGCCGATCACCGATCCATCCGGTCAGGCGATGGACATGCCGATGCTCAACAATCTCCCGACGGACTACGCCGGGCTGGTTAATTCCGGGAACGACAATATGGATCACGGGAACTATCCGATAGCGGCCGAGAGCTATCGCCGGGCGCTGGCGATCGACGGGTCTTCGGCCGATGTGCGCACCGATTACGGCGCCTGTCTGCGCGGGATGGGCCTGCCTCAGCGGGCGATCGAGGAATTCCGCAAAGTGCTCGCCCAGGATAACAAGCATACGATCTGCAATTTCAATCTCGGCATCGTGTTCAACGAGCTCAAGCAGACCGATTCGGCGAAATTCTACTGGAAAAAATACCTCGAGCTCGAACCGAATGGGAAGGCGTCGGACGCGGCAAAGCAATATCTCAAGGAAATCGGCGGATAAGTTAGAGGTTGGGTTGATAGGAGTCCGGCGGTGGAAACGGGATCGTTCGGTCAATGGATGTCGGCGGCGCTCGATTTTGTCTACCCGCCGCTTTGCCTGGGGTGCGGTACCGCCCGCGATTCATCACAGCTCCTGTGCGACCGGTGCCGGCCGACGGTTCAGTATTTGGACTATCCCATCTGCCTGAGGTGTACGTCTCCAATACCAACCGATGTAAGTTGTCCGTCCTGTCAAGACGGTCGGCCGCTGTTTGCGCTTGGCGACCATATCGGGCCGCTCCAAAAGATGGTAATCGCCTTCAAGTTTCGTAACGTCCGGGGTGTCGCTCAATGGGCGGCGGAGGAACTGGCCGCTCGTCAGAAAGACCGAATTGCGGCCATTTCCGCGCAGGCGCTTGTACCGATCCCCCTGTACCCGGGGCGCGAATATTTTCGCGGGTACAATCAGGCAGAATTGTTTGCCGAACATCTGGCCGATGCGCTCGGCCTGGAGATTCGCCTCGACCTTCTCGTACGGACAAAACGCGGCCGCGAACAGAGTCGTTTGTCGGCGCACGAGCGGGAAAAGAATATCAAGGGAGTGTTCGAAGCACTTCCGACCGAGTCGTCCCAGCGCGGGATACTGATAGTTGACGATGTTGTCACCAGCGGCGCCACGGTCGGCGAGGCGATGCGAACTCTGCAGGCGGCGGGACACCAGGTCGTGGGCGCTCTGGCAATCGCCCATCGAGCGTAAACCATGCCGGGCGCTCGCGTACAATCGATAACGGCACGGGTGACCGGCGCCAATGATCTCCTGATCGAAGATTTCCTGCAACACCTCAAACTGGAGCGCGGACTGTCGGCCAATACGATCAGCGCCTATCGGATCGATCTTGCCGAATTTGCGACGACCACTATGGCCAAAGATCTTCGCCAGACCCTCTCAGCGCAGGTGGCGATGTTTGTCACGAGACTATCGCGCGAAGGTCGAAAACCGACCACGGTAGCCCGGAAGGTGTCGGCCCTGAGACACTTCTTTGCGTTTCTGAAGGAATCCGGCAAGATCAAAAAGAGTCCCATCGATACCTACCCCACGCCCAAACTGGCGCGCTATCACCCGGATTATTTGTCCCCCTCGGAAATCGCCGCTATCATCAAGGGGGTGGACCTGGCCCAGCGAAACGGCGTGCGCGACCGGGCCATAATCGAAATTCTCTATGGGTGCGGCCTTCGCATCTCGGAATTGATCAACCTTCGAATGTCCGATCTCGAACTCGAAGCCGGGTTCATGCGGGTGCAGGGGAAAGGGAACAAACAGCGTCTGGTTCCGGTAGGGGAGTACGCCCGCGATGCGGTGAACAATTATCTGGCGGGTGCGCGGTTGGCGGCGGCTGGTGCGACGGTGCTGTTTGTCAACCGGACAGGCCGGAAGTTCTCGCGGGTGGGGATGTGGAAGCTGATTGGCCGGATGGTCCGGCGGGCCGGAATCACCAAAAAAGTCACCCCCCACACTTTTCGCCATTCCTTTGCCACCCATCTGCTTGAGGGCGGGGCCGACCTCCGCGTAGTGCAAGAAATGCTCGGTCATGCCGATATAACAACCACGGAGATTTACACGCGTATTGACCGAGATTATATCGTTGCAGAACATAGAAAACATCACCCTCGAGAACTGGCCGGTTTCAAGCGCCGCTGATATTGTTGCCGTCTCCACCTATCATTTTGCCGTCAAGCAATCCGGTGTGGATCTCGACTTTCACCTGAGACAATTCTTTCGTCACGAGCAGGTCTCGTTTCATTATTTCGACGATTTCGAATCGCTGATTCAGGTGTCACGGCGGTTCCCCGTGTCGGCGATTGTAATCGGCTCGCGCTCCGATCTGGTGCACGAGATCGAACTGGTGCACGCCATCAAGAGCAATGTCTTTCTGTCAATCATACCGGTCATCCTGTACCATCCGGAGCCGGACAACGGGATGGTGATCGCGGCCTTTCAAAACGGGGCGGAAGAATTCATCTACGGCGAGTGGGTGGAGAAACTGGTCGAGGTCCGCGTTCGGCGGGTGATCGACCGGAGCCGCCGCGACCTGGCGGTGAACCCATCGACCCGCCTTCCCGGTCCGGCGATGATCGAGGATGAGGTGGAGCGTCAGATTGCGCGCGGCGAAGAGTTTGCGGTTTGCTATGCCGATCTCGACAATTTCAAAGCATATAATGATTACTACGGGTACGCCTATGGCGACCGGATTATCAAGCTCACGGCGCGGATTCTTCGCGACGTGGTGTTTGATCTCTGTCGCGAGGGGTTCGTGGGGCATATCGCCGGTGACGACTTTGTCTACGTGATCCCGCGCGAACTGGTCGACAAGGTGTGCGGGTGGGTGATCAAGAGCTTTGATGCGATCATCCCGTACCGGTACGCCGAGGAGGACCGGGAGCGAGGATATATTACAACGACCAACCGTCGCGGCGACCTCGAGAGTTATCCGATCCTGACTATCAGTATTGCCGTGGTCGTGAATGAAAACGGCAAGTTCAAGCATATCGGCGAGATGTCCAAGATGCTGGCCGATCTCAAGAAGGCCGCCAAACAACTTCCTGGCTCGAACTATCTTATCGAGCGGCGGAAAAAGTACTGATTCCTTCGGACTTTGCCCAGCACCCAATCAAGGATGTCGAAACCGCAAGGGATTTCGACCTACAGGACCCGCTGAGCCAGGGCGGCCGGCCCGAATTGGCTTTGTTTCACACAGCATCCAAATTTTGTGGTTGGAAAGTTGCGTCGGGTCCTAGTCCGGCGAAAGCCGGATGAGACCTGACGCTCGGTCGAACCGTCAGGTCACACGCCCCGCAAGGCGGGTCGCAGGACCTGACGGAACACCAAAGTATTAACTTTCGGGGCGCAGGCTCCTTGTTGGCTTTGTTTCACACCACCCTTAAATTCTTATCCGACGTTTCGTAAGTCCAAGGGGAGCAAGCACGGACTGGGTTTGTTTCACACGATCTCCCCTCTGTCATGGCAAGGATCGCGTTCGGATGCGCGACGTGGTCTGTAACGCGGCAAGAACAAGACTGGATTCCGGCCGTTGCCGGAATGACAATTTACAGGCATGGTTCATCAATAAGGGGCGCGAAGTCGGAAACAGTGGGGAATTGGTGGGGAAAATGGGGGTGCGAAGTAAAGGGTAACCCATTCGAGGGGCGGGGTATTAAGTCTTTAGAGATTGACAGTCTGGAGCGGGTGTAATATGGTAAGCATACCCCACCATGATTGGCGGGCCACCAAGGCAAAGAAAAAATGAAAAAAACACATCATGGGTTGGCCGCCGGCCCAAGTCTTCAAAAGAAACTCGCCGGGTGGTGTGAAAAGGATGAAGAGCAGATGGGGAGATGATGTGAAAAACACAATACTGGCAATGTTCGGCATAGGTGCGTATATCTTTTCCGTCTTATCGTCTGCTGAAGATTTAGGAGGGAGTGCTGTTGCGCCTGCCGTTGTGGTCGCGATATCGGGAATAGCGACCGCCATATTTATCATTTTGGCGATAGTTCGCCTCTGGAAAGAAGCAAAGGGTTTATCGATATCACTTGCAACGTCATCGATTATCTTATTCATATTATCGTTGAAGCAGGGCTTTGCCTCACCTTCATATGGAAGCGCGATTGTTATTTTATTGAACATTGCTAAGGTGGCTTATTTCGTCGCATACATGTGGGTAGTCGTAAAGCTCTTTAGGATGAGTGATTCGCATGACATCGAGGAGGACAACACGGAGAAGAAGCGGGAAGGTCTTGTCAATGCACTTATATCAATCTTTGGCCTGTATGTCATCTCTTGCGCGATCGCAGCTCTGTACTTCAACTATCAGTACGCCCGTGAAAACGGCTTTGTTAAGTGGGCCCTGTTGGGGCAATTTGCTCCAACTGCAAAAGCGATTGTGTGGCCATACTTTGCCCTTACCGCGGAACGCACGAATTCCTCAAACGCGAAAATAGTGAATAAGCGTGCCGATCAAGTACCAGCCACCGAACTGGCGGAAGGACTAAATGAACCTGAAATGTCTCAGATAGTTACAGAGTTACGAGCCGCGATGGAAACCGGCCTGTCCGATGGAGGATCGATCAAGATTCGGGAAATCCTAAAAGGATACGTCAAGCGTAAAGGTAGCTTCCTGTCTAAATTGTGGTACGAACAGCATTTCGATGATCTTCACAACCTGTCAGAGTACAAATATGAACTCGGTCGGTCTGCATTACTATCATGGGATGCTGGCCAATATTCGGTAACGCCAGAGTTTGCGGATCTTCGAGAGATCGTATCTCGGTTTGTCCCAGGACCTCAATTGTCCGAGGACACTCGGATGCTGGAGTCCGCTTCCAGGCACGATGCGATTATCACCGACAGCGAAGGTGGCAAGTATCGCTTTGATCGCGAGGATTTGCTTTCAGGTGTGAATCATCGTGACAAGCAAAGGTTAGAGTTGAGACGGGTTTTGGAGATCATCAATGAATTTGTTCGATAGCTGTTTACGACCGGTGATTGTTGTCCGGAACGACACTACTTTGAGTCATCTCGTGAGTGGCGGACATCCCCGTCTGCCACTTTGCCGGTCAAGTTCGGTTGTCATGGACGCGGTAGACGGGGACGTCCACCGCGCACGGAACTAGAAGGAGTGATTGCTTCGGCCGTCTAAGAAGCCGGCACTCGCAATGACGATCTGTCGGCATTGTCCGCAAGGGTATCTCATCCCGCGTCGTTGGTTACGACAATTTGTTTCGGTTGTCCGCGATCAGGCGTTCGATTATCTGTCCGATCCGTATCATGTTCTCCTTGGACTCGGCCCCGATATGCGGGGTAAATATGCAATTCGGTGCGCCGATCAGCGGAGAGTTTTGCGGCGGATCGGAATACCAGACATCGGTCGCAAACCCGCCCAGCTTCCCGGATTTGAGCGCCTCGGCGACGTCTTCCTCAACCACGCACTGGCCGCGTCCGGTATTAATGATATAGGAACCATCCTTGAAATACGCCAGCGATTTCTTGTTGATGAGACCGCGGGTCGAATCCAAAAGAGGCATGTGGATCGACACATAATCGGACGCCCCCGCCGTTTCTTCGAGGGTGGGGACAATTTCGGCAAAATCGGAGAAATAGACATCCGGGTGCCAGGCCAGCACCCGCATGCGAAACGCCCGCGCCCGCAAGGCCAGCGCGGTGCCGATCCGCCCCATCCCAAGGATGCCGAGTGTTTTCCCCATCAGTTCGGTGCGGTGAATATCGGACTTGATCCATTTCCCTTCGCGCATGGAAGCATCTGCTTTCGTGATCTGATTGGGCAGAGCTATCATGAGCGCAAAGGTCAGCTCGGCCACGGCGATAGTCGAGGCCTCGGCGGTGTTGTAGACCATGATATGCTTCGACCGGGCGTAGTCGACATCGACATTATCCAGCCCCACGCCGCCGCGGATGACCAACTTCAGTTTCGGGGCGGAGTCGATGTACTCCTTGGTGACTTTGGTTTTGCTTCGGATCAGCACGACGGTGGCATCGGCGATCCTCCCCTTGTCGGAAGTAACCTCGCCATATTTGGAGAGAATGGCCGGCAGGGTCGGGTCGAAGGCGTCCGATATCAGAATCAGCATGTCTCTATCTTCTTTCCGCGGCGGGAGCTTCAATCAGACAACAGATTGAGCACCAGACCGCTTCGTAACTTGGGTTCAAACCAGGTCGATTTGGGCGGCATGACCTCGCCGGCATCGGCCACTGTCAGAAGTTGTGTGATCGAGGTCGGATAGAGCGAAAAGGCGATCTTGAAAGCGCCGGAATTGACCAGCCGTTCCAGTTCCTTCACGCCGCGAATGCCACCGACAAAATCGATACGCTTATCGGTACGGGGATTCTGCACCCCCAAAAGCGGGCTGATGAGATTTTCGGCCAGGATGGCGGCATCGATACTGCTCACCGGGTGGGCGGCATCGAAACTCCCCGCCCGCGCGGTCAGCCGATACCAGTTTCCCTCGGCGTAGAGTCCGAACTGGTGCGGCCCCGAAGGCACGGCCGCACTTGGCGACGGGGTTTTGGACACATCGAATGCCTGGCTGGCCTCGGCGAGCAACTGCCCAAGCGAATACCCGTTCAGGTCCTTAATGACCCGGTTGTACGGCATGATGTACAGTTCGCGGTCGGCGAATAGTCCGTTGAGAAAAAAATTGTACGGTTCGTTGCCGGTGTGATGAGGATTCTTCTCTTTCATTCGACGACAGACTTCGGAGGCCGCCTCACTCCGATGGTGACCATCGGCGATATAGAGCGCATTAACCTGCGTGCGAAATGCTTCCACCAGCGACTGGACGACCGGTGCGCTGTCGATTACCCAGAACTCGTGCCGGACACCGTCGAGAGCGACAAAGTCGATAGCGGGAGGAAGGGCCTTTATGGCATCGAATATCCGGGCGATTTCGGCGTTCCACTTGAAGGTTGAAAGAACCGGACTGGCCTGCGAGCCGGATGTAATAATGTGGGTGGCCCGGTCGTTCACTTTTTCCGGCCGGGTGTGTTCGTGCTTCTTGATTTTGCCGGCGTTGTATTCTTCCACCGAAGTGAGAGCCAGCAAGCCGGTTTGCTGACGGGAATCCATCGTCTCGCGATACAGGTAGAAGCATTCTTGCGGATCCCGGACGAGCAAGCCGCGCGACTGGAAAGTCTCCAGATTCTGTCGACCGCGGGCATAGACTTGCGGATCGTACGGATTTAGCGTGTCGGGAAACTCGATTTCCGGTTTATCGACGCGCAGAAATGAATTGGGATTCCCCTCGGCCATAACGCGGGCCTCGGAGATCGAAAGCGTATCATAGGGCGGCGAGGTCACCTGGGCGGCAACCTCGGGCTTTACCCGAGGGCCTCTGAATGGGCGAATAACGGACATGTCGTAACCTCAGTTCCAACGGGCAATCTTGTGAACAATTTCACACTTTTCAAAGAAACCTCCGCGCCCGAAAAATTCAAGTGATTTTCGAGATTTGAATATACAACGAAACTGCCGGGGTATGATGTAAGAAAACAGGCCGGTGTCTACCGGCCTGTCGAAAAACGACTTACCCAGGTCGGGGCTCAGCGATTCATTCCCAATTGCCAGAAAAGAAAACTGAACTCGTCGACCAGGTTTGATATCATCCGGTCGTAGGTTTTTCCGCCGGAATGCCCGGCTTTTGTGTCATACAATAACAGGACCGGTTTGTCCGATCCGGTGCTCGCCTGAACCAGGGCGGTCATTTTGCGGGCGTGGAGCGGATCGACCCGCGTGTCGGCATCACCTGTTTCAAACAGCACAGCCGGATATTTGGTCCCCTTGCGCACGTTGTGATAGGGTGAGTATTTGTAAATGTAATCGAACTGCGCGGAATCGTCAGCCGATCCATACTCCGAGACCCAGTACTTGGCCACCAGAAACTTATGGAATCGAACCATATCCAGCAGAGGGTAGGTGCAGATTACCGCGCCGAACAGATCGGGGCGCTGAGTCAGAGCCGCGCCCGTAAGCAGTCCGCCGTTCGAGCCGCCCTCAATCGCCAACCGCGAGGGTTGGGTATATCCGTTCTTGATAAGCCATTCGGCGGCCGCATAAAAATCGTCGAAGCAATTCTGCTTCTTCTCGAGCATGGCGGCCTTGTGCCAGGGTTCACCGAATTCGCCGCCTCCGCGAAGGTTGGTGGACACGTACACCCCGCCGTGTTCCATCCATACGATCGCCCATTGACTAAAATAGGGCGGCATGGCGGCATTGAATCCACCATACCCGGTCATAAAGACGGGGCGGTTGCCATCGAGTTTCAAGTCTTTGGCATGCACGACAAACATGGGAACGCTCGTGCTGTCTTTGGATTTGTACCAGACCTGTTTGACCGTGAATTTGTCGGGATCGAGCGGAATCCGGACCCGCTCAAACACGCTGGACTGCCAGGTTTTGAGATCGTACCGAAATTGAGTCCACGGATAGGTGAGAGAGCCGAATGTTACAAACAGATTGCTCGAGTTCCACCGGCCGACCATCGATCCGGTCACGCCGATAGTGGGGAACTCAAGGTCTCTGACGAATGAACCATCGGGTTTGTATACTTTTATCCGAGTCTTGACCGAATCCATGTACTTGAGAAACAGCAGACCGTCGACTGGAGTAATATCCTGCAAGACCAGACCCGAGGTCGGTACCAATTCCTTCCAGTTGGCAAATTCCGGATTTTTGAGATCGGCCACCATGATCCTACTGTTCGGGGCGTTCCAGTTGGTCATGATAAACAAGCGGTCGTCGACCGGAATTGGCTCAAACCGGGCGGCCACACCCTTGACAACCGTGACAAACGGTCCGCCCGAAGAAAGATCCTTGACGTAAACCTCGGTCTCATCTGCCGAAGACCCCTTGGCGAACATGAGTACGAGATACCGGCCGCCTGGCGAAAGACTTATCCCCATCTCCCAGCCGGCATCAAACTGCTCTCCGAACAGAAGTGTGTCGGTACCCGCTCCAAAGCGATGGTATTTCACCCGTGGTCCTTCGTGAGCACCGACAGCATAGTACACACCTTTTTTGTCACCGGCGATTTCAACTCCAAAATAGAGGGCCCTGGGAAGTGAATCGATCAGATCAGCTTTGGTACCGAGATCTTTGAATTTCACAATCGTTTCGTCCTCACCGCCGTGGCGAAGTTCATACGCCATGAGCGAGCCATCATCCGACAGCGCGCCAATTCCGGCGGTCACCGATGAATCTTTGCTCAGAGTCAGCGGATCGATCAGCAACTGATCGGCACCGCCCAGGCCGGTGCGCATGTAGATCGACGAGAAGGCATCATCAGCTTTTCTCTTTGAAAGGAGATAGGTGTTTCCGGCGAAAGCCCTGACCCAAGTCTGATCCATCTTGAAGAGTTCGGCGAAGCGTTTCCGAAGTTGCTCGCGGCCGGAAATAGTATCCAATATGGCATGGGAGTATTTGTTCTGGGCATCGATCCACGCCCGTGTTTCGGGGGCATTCTGGTCTTCGAGCCAGCGATACTGATCGGGTATGGCGACCCCATGCAGGGTATCGATCTGACCGTCGACTCGTGTGGGCGGAGGGGGCGGCAAAGCGCCGCACTCCGCGGTGGCGGCAAAAACCCACGTTGAAATTCCGATCAACGTGCCCGCAAGCATACTTCTGAGAATCATGTAATTCACGATGCGATCTCCTCCCGATGGGATCCGACTTATGAAAAACGACCGCACGGTCATGTGACCGGCGGCCGAGTGATTTTCGCCAGTTTCTGCATCTCGTGATAAAATCGGGTATGCTCAAGGGTAAGGCGGACATACTGTCGTTCCAGCGTCGATCCCTTGGCCCGGATAAGTCGCGCCAGGCGTTTCCGCTCTCCCTGCGACCATTTCGCCAGATCGGAAATGCAACAAACGAGCGGAGCCATCCGCTCCAGAGCGGTGCGTTCATCGTCCGACCAGCGGCGCAGATCGCCTATTTCGAGCTGGCGCGCCAATCGTTGGACAGACGCAATTTGAGCGGCGTGGCGGTCACCGCCGAAATGGTCGCGTATATAGTATCCGACCGCGTAACCAAGATTCGGAAGTGACAGTTCGGCATACCCACCCATCTGGTCGGCCTCGAGATGGAAATAGACATCGCTCTTGGCCAGTCGTTTGAGCATTGGTTTGGGCGTGCGGTACCCCGGTTGAGCGACGACCTTTCGCGCCTCCAGGGCGGCCAGGTCGCGCACCCGCTTTTTGACCGGTCGAAAGCCAAGTTTGTAATAGAACCAGAAAGCGCCGGATTCGATCGCTTCCTCGTTGTCGTCCCCCACCTGGTAACTTCGCACCAGCAGAACGCGTGACCCGAAGTGTTTCACAAACAGGTGAAAATAGTTTTCGATAATGAACGAAGATTCGCCGGAACGGAAAGCCGGGAAGACATTGATGGCAATTTCGGCCTGATCAAACAGCAGGGCCGACACCCCATATCCGACCGGCATACCGTTGCGCAGAAGCATGGCCCCGCAGTTGGCTTCGAGCGGCAGGCGAATATTCGGGTTGGCGCCAAAGATGATTATTTCGACGCCGCGCCCCGGTAGATACCGGTAGACCTCGGCCGGGTTCGACCCGATAAGCGGAAACAACTCGCGACACCGTGCCCCGAGCACTTCCTTGATCGCCCGGACATAGGTCTCTCCCTCGGTTTTCGGCAGGTGGGTGAGGGGTCGGGCCTTCCGGCCAAGATCGCGGCGCAGATCTCGGGTTCTTGGAACTGGCGGCTCCTTCTGGAAAAACAGTCTTTTGGCCGGAAGCCGCCGGAGGGTCCGCGAGGCCGGGCAGTTGGTCAAGTTCCATTGAATCGGAATCTCGGCATTTTCAAACAGGGTGCGGACTAGGGAGTGCTCTACGCCTGAGGTCGTGAGCAGGCGCAAAAGAGTCGTCAGGGTATTTCCTGTCCGATCATTCGAGCCCGCCCGTAGCCAGACCTCGATATCGAAGTTCGGATCATTATCGATGGCATCATTTTCCTGCCACGACACAAACAGCGGCAG
>JBGOTX010000023.1:0-11202 GCA_041476705.1 Candidatus Zixiibacteriota bacterium | reverse complement strand
TCGACGGCAATCGCGGCCGGTTCGCCGGTCGCAACGGCGGCCAGCAGGTCGGCCAGCTTGTTGCGATTCCACGGCCATTTACCGAGCGCCGCCTGCGCCTTGCTGTCGATGGTGACCAGCGCCACGTTTGGTCGGACATCCGATGTGGCTGTGAACCGCAAAAGCAGGTCGTTCAGGTTTCGTTCCAGGCCGGCGACGGGACCGAAGTCATTAAGGTAGAGGATCACCGCAAAGACGGCGACCAGCAGACAGAGGATGTAGGACGAGTAACGGCTCAACATGTCAAAACTCCCTAACGTCCGATCGCGAGGCGTTCAACCAGCAGAGACGGCGCGTCGGCGGCGACCATCTTCCGCTGAGTCTCCTTATAGTCATACGGTACCCGACGGTAGTATACGTCGACCGTGTTAGTATCAAGAATCACGTAACAGGAGCGCGGATCATCATCGCGGGGCTGACCGACCGATCCGACGTTCACCAGATAGCGATTTTCGTCGAGTGGCTGAAAGTCATGCCCGAAGCGCGACCGGCACTGGCCGCCCTTCGAGAGCGCAAAGATTGTCGGCAAATGTGTGTGGCCGAAGAAAGTCATCCACGCCGAGGTAGCGTCGAAGCCGCGTCGGGCGGCCGGAGGAGTGAGAATGTACGGCCACTTGTCCGGCTGATGCGGCGACGCGTGTACCAGATAGAAGTTCTCGATCGTATGGTCCATCGGAAACCGCTCTATTATTCGCAGGTGTCGGTCGTCCAATCGTTGTTTGGTCCATTCCATAGATGCCTGGGCCACTTCGTTCATCGGTTGGTCTCCCAGTTGACCCAGCACGGCGTGTTCGTGATTCCCCATGAGCGTCACCGCGCAACGTTCTGCCACCAGGTCAAGACATGCTACCGGATCACAGCCATACCCGACGACGTCGCCCAGACACACGATCCGGTCGACCTGCCGGTCCTCGATATCCCGAAGCACGGCGTGCAGAGCTTCGAGATTCCCATGGATGTCGGACACGATGGCCAGACGCATCAACCGCGACCTTCGACAAACTTGAACGTGCTCTTGCCGATCGAAATGAGATCGCCGTTTTTCAGAACGCACCGGCTGATCGATTCGCCGTTTACTTTCACCTTGCGCGCTTGGCCGAGATTGATCAGCGAGAAGCAGTTGTTCTCGCTGACGACCTTGGCCTGAATCCCGGCCAGAAACAATCCCTTCGCTTTGATATGCACAAACTTGGCTTTACCGATGGTGGTCACTTCGCGATCCAGCTTGTACTCGGCAAATTCCGCATTCTCCTCGCCGGTGAGGACCGAGCCGCCATACTTGGCCACGATCTGCTTTTCCACGCGATCGTTTTCCAGCATATCTTTCTGCTTCTTGGTATTGAGCACCATGGTGCCATCGAGGGACGACCGTTCATCGGTGGTGTTGGTCGCTTCCGTATGGTAGACGAGCGAGTACTTGCCGATAGTGATCACGTCGGCGTCGCGCAGGACCTCTTCGGTGATTTTGCGATTATTGACGAAGGTCCCGTTGAGCGACTCGTTGTCGATAATCACGGCCGCATTGTTATTGAACTCGATCATGGCATGCTTCCGGGACACGCCGCGGTTTTCGAGGACGATGTCATTGTCGTTGGTGCGACCGATACTGATCCGTCTTTTCTCGGTCACGATTCGTTCGATAACCTTGTCTTCGTATTTGACGACGATCTCCGCCATACCGGCTTCCTTTCAACTACTTATGACGTCCGCAATTCTTCGTTATCCATTCCCCCAGCCGACCGGGCAATCCCTGCCCGTGCTTGTCCGGAATGAGGGTGTCGGTTATATTGTCGGCATGCGAATCGGAAACCTAAACCTCTCGGGCCAAGTGCTCCTTGCGCCCCTCGCTGGGGTCTCGAACCGGCCGTTTCGGGTGCTGGCCGCCCGGGCCGGAGCAACCATGACCTACACCGAGATGGTTTCGTCTGAAGCGATCATTCGCGAGCAGGAGCCGACCTTCGCGATGATGAACTTTAAGCAGGACGAGCAACCCATTGGTATTCAATTATTTGGTTCGAGTCCCGAAGTAATGTGCCGGGCCGCTCGAATTACTGTCGAACGGTTCCATCCCGATCTCATCGACATTAACTTTGGATGCCCTGTAAAAAAAGTGGTCAACAAAAATGGCGGGGCGGCTGTGCTCAAGGACCTTGGTTTGACCGAGGCGATCATTCGGGCGGTGGTCGAAGGGTCGGGTGAAACACCGGTGAGCGTCAAAATGCGCACTGGCTGGGACGATTGCTCGCCGGTTTTTTGCGAGGTCGGTCTGATTTCCGAGCGGGTAGGGGCCAAGGCAGTAACATTGCATGCCAGATCACGGGCTAGGGGGTATGCCGGCAAGGCCGATTGGGGAGCAATAAGGAAACTTCGGGACACGGTCGGCGCGATTGCGGTTATCGGCAATGGCGACATCATGACGCCCCAGGATGCCAGGCAGGTTCTTGAAGAAACCGGTTGTGATGGGGTTATGCTCGGCCGGGCGGCGCTCGGCAATCCGTTTGTCTTCGCGCAAATGCGCGGATTTCTGGAGCGCGGGGAAGACATCGGTGAACCGACGACCATCGAGAAAATTGACACCGCCCGGTTTCACGCCCAACTGATGACCGAAGAGTTCGGCCCGGAGCGCGGGGCGCGTATGATGCGTCGGTACCTCGGCTGGTATGTCAAGGGGTTTCGCGGCGCCAACGATTTGCGCGCTTTGCTGATGCAAGTCACCACCGTGGCCGATATCGACCGGGTCTTCGCCGACTATGTCCGACAGAACCTGGACGTCGAACCATCGCCAACGCCGGTCATCACCGGAAAACCCTGGCAAGAGTCGCAAGAAAACTGATTGCCCGCCGACTTGAGGGTCCATATATTTTCCGCTCAACATTTCTACGGTGGAGATACAACGATGAAGATACTCGCGATCGCTCTGCAAAAAGACGGCAAGCCGGCCTCGGCCTCATTTGAAATTCTGACCGCAGTTCATTCGACCGGCGCCGAACTGTACACGGCCATTCTGGCCGCCGATGCCCAGCTCCTGGCCAAAGAATTAGCCGCACGCGGCGGCGGCACGGTGCTGGCCGTTTCCAATCCGGCGCTGAAATTCGTCAACGAGGAAGTGTATGCACGGGTCCTCGGTCAATTGATCGAAAAATATCAGCCGACCGTGGTGGTCGTACCGGCCACATTTTACGGCAAGGCGCTGATGAGTCGGCTGGCGGCTTTGCACGGGGGCTCGATGGCCTCGGATGTCACGGCTATCGGACTGGATGGTGGTCAGCTGACCGTGACCCGACCCAACTATGGCGGTTCGGTAATCAGCAAGCTGTCGGCCAACGGCAATACAGGTCCGTTCTTTGTCTCGATTCGCCCCAAAATATTCCCGGAGTCGAAATTGGGCGCGGGTACGGTTGTCGTTGAATCAGTCGATCCATTCTGTTTTGTTTCGCGCACCAATGTGATCGAATCAAAGGTGGAATCGGGCGGCTCCAGCAATCTGGCCGAAGCCGATGTAATTGTCTCGGCTGGTCGCGGAATCAAAGGGCCGGAGAATGTGCCGCTGATTCAGGAATTGGCCGATGCCCTTCACGGCGCGCTGGGAGCGTCGCGGGCGGTGGTCGATGCTGGCTGGATGCCGTACCTGCATCAGGTCGGGCAGACCGGTCGCACGGTCAACCCCAAGTTGTATGTGGCGGTAGGCGTGTCGGGCGCGATTCAGCATCTGGTCGGTATGCAGACCTCACAGACAATTGTGGCGGTCAATAAGGACAAGGACGCGCCGATCTTTAGCGTCGCCACCTACGGCATTGTCGGCGATCTATTTGAAATCGTGCCGGCGCTGACGAAGAAGTTCAAAGCGGAACTTGCCTGAAGATAATCGCGATCGCGCAAACTCAAACGTCGAGACGGTCTCTCGGCGTTTGTTATTTCTATCGTTTTGTGTCGGTCCGAGGGGGGCTGATGGAAGGAGCGGTCATCGATGCGGTAACATACACCTTGCGGACTTTCGTGGCCGTATCGCAAGCGTTGGTTACTTTCAGAGTGACATTCCACGTTCCCACCGTCCCAAATATGCGCACGGGAGACGGAACCATCGACGAATCGGTGCTGACGTCCGCGAATTTCCAGAGGTAGGTACGGGCCCAGCGAGAACTGTCCGAGAAATGCACGGTGGTACCAACAACAACGGTTGTGTCCAGCGCACCTGTCGAGTCGGTGATCGCAAAATCGGCCACGGCGTTCGAGTCGACGTTGATGGTGACGGTTCGGGTAACCGAATCGCCTGCCGGTGTACAGGCATTGAAGGCCACCAGCTTGACATTGACGATGTGCGTGCCCGCGGTGACGAACTGGATATGCGGATTTTTCACGCTGTCAAGTTTGCCGTCGAAATTCCAGCGCCATGATGTTGGGATGCCGGCTGACGAATCGAAAAACAATATGGGCGTATTTCTGCAAACGATTGTTTGACCGACGCCAATCACGGCGGTTATCGGCCCGTGCACGGTTACGGCGGACGGTTTGGTTGCGGTGTTAGTGCCCGCGAGCCCGGTTGCAGCTAGCGCCACTTGATACACACCCGACAGCGCGTAGGCATGGCTCGGATTTGTGGCAGTGCTGGTTGCCGCATCGCCAAAGGTCCAGAGAAGCGAACTGTAGCCGAAGCGTGCGCGGTTGGTGAACTGGACCGGATCGCCGGCGCATACATCGGAATCGCCGACGGTAAAGGCCGAACGCGGCGGAATCGAGTCCCAGCGCGCAAACGATTCCCGCAGGAGCGTATTGATATACCGGGGCTGATGAATGCCGCGAGAACCGTCATGCCGGTAAAGAAGATAATTGTAGGTCACCTTGGCCGCCAGGGCAGGCACGATGTCGCCGGTGAGAAACATCTGTCCGGTAGTATCGGCCGGATCAAGTACGCGTGAGCTTTCAAGCAAACGCCGCAAAGTGTCGCCGTAGAACTTGATCGAGTCGCCTCGCGGCACGCTGGATGTCGCCGTGCTGACATCGAAAAAGTTGGACACTACCTTGGTGGGGTGGCATCCGGCCCGATTGGAACAGTTGGCCGTGTAGGGGGTGGTGTCGTGGGCGGCGTCGTGATACTGCATGCGGAAGGTGTGCTCGCCGAAATCATACCCCTGACCCTTGCCGTAGTGGCAATGAATACACCCGTTCGGAAAGCCGATCGGCGTGTGGGAGGAGATTACGACACCGGTGTCGAATTTGAACCCGGCGGTGCCGTTGAAGACATCGGCTTGGGCGCCGAAATGCGGGCCGAATTGGGCGTCCAGTGTGACATCGGCGGTGCCCGACGGCGGCGGGTTGGTCGCCCGGTGGCAGTTCGCGCACATATTGCTTTTCCCCCAGATAAACTTCGAACCGTTGGCCAGCGTTACAGCCAAGCTGGCGCCCCGCAGGGAGTCGATACTGGCGGGGTCATTTGGTACAGTATGTGGAAGATGACAGGTGAAACAGTTTATCGCCGAGGGTTGGGTGGTATCGGCCGCTGAGCCGCCCAGGATTGAATTGACATACCCGTTACCGGAGTGACAGGCCGCGGCGCAGGAAGTGGCGGTCTGTAGCCGGCCGTCAAGCAGGACCGGTGTTTCGAGCAGTCGGGCCGAACTGTGCCGCGAGTTGGCCCATTGCGCTTTGGGAATAACGATTAATTTATCGTTTTTGTCTGTATGGCAGGCCTGACACTGCTTCCCGATGGTCGTGTCATAGACGGTGATATTGTTCACCTCGGTGACCAATTTGTCGCACCCCGGGAAGAAGGCCGAGAGTGTCAGAGCGCCCGCGAGAAGAATCAGGATGAGTCGGTGGTGTCTTTTCATGCCCTGTCGGTTTGTGTCATACATTCCCGCTATTATACCCACGTATATACCGTTGTGTCCCGCCGAAGTCAATGTCTTTGTCCCGGCCGACTCGATTGTAATTATGTTGCCGCGATGGGGGGGATTGGTTATCATGGTCTGGTGATGAGGCGGGACGCGGGTAACTTTCAGTGGAGATACGGCCTGCACGCGGCGACCGGTCGCCCCGTCCATAGACCAAAACAAATATGTGTAACCCCCAAACAAACACAGGTGACGAGTGAGCCGACTATTTCTGGCCGTGCTGGCGACCTTTGCTTGCGGCGTGAGCGTTTCGGCCCAGCGGGCGGCGCAGTATGATATTGCGGCGGCGGCCGACAGTGGGCTAAAGGCCGGAGTGGCGATAGATATCGCCCGCCACGGCAGTGGCGTCTGGCTGGCCACCGGCAAGGGTTTGCAGGTAACTTTCGACGACGGCCTGACCTGGCTTCAATACAGCAGTGCGACCGGGTTGGTCAGTGACAATGTTTCAGCGCTGTTCTCGACCGGTACTCGTCTCTGGATTGCAACCAATCATGTCAACCGAGTCATCGATCGGCTGACGACAATATCCGATGGTGTGTCATACACGGACAATGACGGCGGCGCTTGGACCCAGATTAATTTCGGGAGCAGCTATCTCAACATCCCGTATGTGTGGGGCGGCGACCGGGCTATTTTCGATATTACCGGCGCCCATGACACCGACACGTATCGTTCGGTCGGTGTGGACTGGACATTTTTCACCGCCTTCGCCGGCGGGTTTCTGGCCTCGCGCGATAACGGCGCGAACTGGCGAAGGGTTTTCCCGACCCCTGGCGATTCGATTCAGTTCAACACCGCCGGACAGGCGCCTTCGTTGCGCAACCGGTATTTCTCCTGTGCCGCGGATACATCTCACGGCGATTCTCTCTTTGTCTGGTCGGGTACGGCGGGGGGTGTTTTTCAGTACATCTATGTTCAACCAAGAGAAAAGTTGTTTTCCCGGGCGATCAATCGCGTTGCTTTCTGCACAACCTGTGGAACCGGGACCAAAGCGCTCATCGGCGGTAGCGGGGGAGTCAGTATCGGCAAGATAACGGGAGGTCCATTCGAGACTCGTTTTGTGGCCGACGGCCTCCCCGGCAACTGGATTAGCGCCATCACCGAAATTGGCGGTCGAATACTCGTCGGTACCGGGTCCGATTCCGCAACGTCAACCGGGCTGGCCGTTTCCACCGATGGCGGCAGTACCTTTACGCCGGTGGCCGTGAGTCCGGTGGTGACCGGAGTGGGGAAGACGGTGTCGGACTTTACCACCGTGGGTAACCGCTTGTATATGGCCGCTCAGCAGGCGGGCATGTATGTTTCGACTGACACCGGCGCCATCTGGACCCGGTTACTGATCGATTCGCTCGATTCGGCCCGCGCCACCAATATTGTCAACGCCTTCGATGTGTGGGGTGACACGCTCCGCGTGGGGACCGATTCCGGGTTGGTGCTGATCGCCATGGATTCGCTCGGCAATTTTCAGAGCCGCACGCATTTTGGCTTTGCCGAATCCGACAGCAGTTCGCGGCGCATCTTTCGTATCCGCACTCAGCAATTTCTCCATGACACGACTCTGGTTCTCGACTCGACAACTATCTGGACATGCAATCTGCCCGTAACCCTTTCGGGCAGACCAATGGTTGGACGGTCGACCGCCGACTCGCTGGGAGCGGTGGTATTCTCTCATTATCAGGTGAACTCGGTTACCTATGACGTCAATTTTCTCGGTGATTCCGCCTTTGCCGTGGGCCGCAACGGCGCTCGATATGCGCGATACGGCGACAACCCCGCGACCGCCTATTCAGTCGCCGATAGCGTCAGTCCATCGACCAATTTGAACAGTGACACGCTGACCCTGATGGAAGTCCGCGGCGACACGATCATAATCGGATCCAAGAAAGGTCTGGCGTTTTCCACCAACCGGGGGAAGAAATTCAGGGTGTATCGAGGTAACCTGGACACGTTGTCGGCCGATGTGGTGGTGAACCACATGGTGGCGAACACGCTCAACACGAGGTTTCAGCGTTACGGCCTCACCGGGGATTTCGTACCCGCAATGGCGGTGCGTTACGGCGGCGGAGGTCCGGCCGAAGTCTGGTTCTCAGGTCGCCCGGTCGATGCCGGTTTCCCCGGCATGGCGAAAACGATCTCGGTCACCGACTCAACCGGTACGCATCGGCAAATGCTGGCAATGAACGAAAATGACTTTGCCTGGAATTTCGAATTTGTCGGCGATTCGGTGTATGCGGCCACCAATGTCGGACTGTTGCGCCACGTGGGTCAAGGTCCGACCGATACGGTCATCAGTTGGGACACGCTGTCGCTGGTAGATACCCCAACAGGTGACACGCTTATCAAACCCGGAACGCCGGTCTACGCCGTACAGAGGTCCGGCAACTACCTCTGGGTCGGCACCGAGGACGGTACGGTGCGAATTGATCTTACCGCCCCGGGGAATAAGAAACTGTTTAATCCGGTCGATTCGACTTCGCCCAAAGACGAGGTTTACGCCTTTCCGGTGCCGTTCTTCCCACAACAGGGTGATGCGGTCGATTTTCATTTTGTCGTCGATCAGCCGGGGAGCGTGACGGTCGAGGTGTACGACTTCGCCATGAACCTGGTCGCCCGCCCGATCAACAGTGTGTCCTACGCCGCCGGGATATATCCCAACGGTTCCACGCAGGGACGGACCTGGGATGGTCACAACGGCCGGGGGGACGTGGTCGCGGTGGGGGTGTACTATTTCAAAGTAATTCTTCCCAACGGCGTCGAACGTTGGGGCAAACTCGCGGTACTGCCGTAGAAGGAGCCGGAAATGAAAACATCAATTCGTCTGGTACTGTTTCTGGCGGCTTTCGCGGCGAATGCGGTAGCGGCCGAAGGTGACGGCGGGTATGCCGGCGCGTTTTTGCAGGTGCCGCTGGGAGCGCGCCCAACCGCTATGGGGGGGGCGTATATTGGCTTGTCGGATGACGCTTCGGGAGCGCTCTTCAATCCCGCCGGTCTGGCCGGTCTCCCATATCGGGAGTTCGGATCATCCTACCGGATAATGACCCAGGGCCGAAAGCTTGGATATGTCTCCGTGCTCTTGCCGGTGCAGGGTATGGCCACGCTTGGTTTTCATTGGATCTACGCCGGTTCGGGCGCCGTCGCCGAGCGGGATCGCGATGGCGCTACGGTCGGGCGTGATTTCAGCCAGACCACCCACCAGTTTGCGATTCTCTTCGCCAAGCGGTTCGAGTCATGGTTTAGCTTTGGCGCAAACCTGAATTACCTGTATGCACGACTGCCGAAGATTAGCGCCAACAGCGTCGGCTTCGACTTCGGCGGCATGCTGTACGTGAATGAATTAATGGACCGCGAGAAGCGCGATCAGTTTTTCGCGCAGGATATCCGGCTGGGTCTGGTGGTACGGAATATTTCGAAGCAGTTCAAGTGGAACAGCGAGAAGTATCTGATCGAGTATACGCAAAGCTCGCTTGGCTCCGAGCAGACCGACAAGGTCCCGGTTGAAGTGGGTATTGGTGGGTCGGCGCGGTTCCTGCAGAAAAAGCTTCTGCTCGATCTGGATGCCATGAAGAGCGACAAGCAGTCGTTCAAGGCGCGGGTCGGCGGCGAATACCAGATTAGCAATGCGTTTTCCCTTCGTTCGGGATACTCGGTATACGGATTCGCGGCGGGGGCGGGATTTCAGTTCGATCTGCGTCCCAAGCAAACGCTCGGCATTGATTATGCCTTTTCGACCGGTCGGGCCGGCGAGGGCGCGGAACATTTGTTTTCACTCGGTTTGCGGTTTTGAGGAGACATGAAGCAGTTTATTCGTTGTCAGGCGGTAATGGTCGCGGCGCTAATGATCGCAGGTAGCCATGCGATGGCTCAGGATGGTCTGTCGCTCATGAAAGTTGAACCGTCGGCCCGCGCGTCGGGAATGGCCGGTGCTTTTGTATCAATCGGCGGCGATCCCAATTCATCGGCCTACAATCCGGCGGGTGCGATCAATCCGACGGGATTCACCGTGTCGTTCGGTCACAATCAGTACTGGGATAAGGCGCGAATCGAAACCGGCTACTTTTCAGCGAGATTGTCGCCACGGGTGTTCTGGCACGGAGGGATTCGGTTCGCCTCACTGGGCGACATCCAAAGCCGCCAAATCCCCTCGCCCCAGCCGGACGCGCTTTTTCAGGCCAATGATATTTCATTCAAGACGGGGATGACGTGGCAGGTCCGGCCTCGAATCGCGGTGGGGGCGGCGCTCGGATGGTTTGTAGAAAAGATCGATGCTTGGCGCGGATCGGCGTTCAATTTCGATCTGGGCGCATTGGTCGCTCTGCCGAATAATCTGACAGTCGGCGGCGCAATTCAAAATATCGGCGGCGCCATGCGCATTCAAGACCCGGGCGTGCCCGGTTCGCGCGATATTTCATTGCCGCTCACCTATCGGGTCGGCGGATCATACACCTATCGACGACTCTATCGAGGAGCCCTTGATCTGGTAGTGCTTGACGACAAAGCGCACCTGCATTTTGGAGCGGAGGCCGATCTGCACGAAAAGTTGTCGGTGCGGGCCGGATACATGGCCGGGTACGACTCCAAGAATTTCACGGCCGGAGCCAGCTTTGTCTATCACAATATCACCTTCGATTATGCGTTCGTTCCCTATACGAATTCGCTCGGAACGACCCATCTGTTCAACCTGACCTTTAGATTGTAAGTCCGGGAGGAATCCATTCATGGCTAAGTATAAGATTGCCTGGCTACCGGGCGACGGTGTCGGCAATGATGTAATGGAAGCGGCTAAGATCGTGCTCGACCGCATGAAATTCGACGCCGAATATATTCACGGCGATATCGGCTGGGAGTGCTGGCGCAAAGAGGCCGAGCCGTTTCCGGCGCGCACCGTTGACATCCTGAAAAACACCGACTGCGCGCTGTTTGGCGCGATTACCTCATTGCCCAAAGAGGAAGCCGAAAAAGAACTGATCCCCGCCTTACAGGGGAAGGGACATACGTACCGTTCGCCGATCGTGCGGATGCGCCAGGAGTTCAATCTTCGCACCAACCTTCGGCCGTGCAAGGCATATCCGGGGAATCCGCTCAATTACAAGGACGGGATCGATATCGTGGTGTTCCGGGAGAACACCGAAGGCCTGTACGCCGGGGTGGAGTTTTTCCCGGTGCAGGATGAGCTTCGCCAGATGCTCAAGAAGCACAACAAGAACATGGCGCGGTTTGATAATACTCCCGCCGATCAGATGGCGATCACCTGCAGGATCAATACTGTCACTGC
>JBGOTX010000022.1:0-11565 GCA_041476705.1 Candidatus Zixiibacteriota bacterium | reverse complement strand
TCCACCACCAGTTGGCCCTCATCGACCAGACCGGCCTTCGCTAATAATTTGACCGCCGTGTATTCACCCGACACGTTATACGCGGCCACCGGCAACTCACTTTTTTCGCGGAAAGCCGCAATGATGTCCAGATACGCCAGCGCCGGTTTTACCATCACGATATCCGCTCCCTCGGCGGTATCCAGCCGGAGTTCGCGAAGCGCCTCGGTCCGGTTGCGGAAATCCATCTGATACCCCTTGCGATCCCCTTTACCCGGAGCCGACTTGGCGGCCTCGCGAAACGGGCCGTAATAACTCGAGGCATACTTGGCGGTGTACGCCAGAATCAGCGTGTTTACGAATCCGTTGTCATCGAGCGTGTCCCGAATCGCCCCCACCCGGCCATCCATCATATCCGATGGCGCCACGCAGTCGCACCCCGCTTTGGCCAGTGACAGGGCCATATTCGCGAGAACCTCAACCGAGCGATCATTATCGATCCGGTCATGAACCGTCACCCCGCAGTGCCCGGTGTCGGTGTAGGCGCACAGGCAGACATCGGCGCTCACGAACAACTTCTCGCCGAAGCGCTCTTTCAGCTGGCGCGCCGCCTGCACGACCGGGTTGCGTTCATCATAAGCGGTTGACGCCATCACGTCCTTGCGGTCGGTCACGCCGAACAGCATTACCTTGCGAATTCCCAAGGCCAGGTCAGTCGTAATTGTTTCCAGTAAACGATCGACTGATTCGCGCGCAATCCCCGGCAAACCGGCGATCTCATCGCGAATACCCGTGCCCTCACACACGAAATACGGCTGAATAAGCTGATCCCGTCGGCAACAGCATTCCGCGACCAAATCTCGGACAAGCGGTGTCTGCCGCAAGCGGCGCGGACGATCCTTCATACGCATGCTATCTGCTCCAGAACTGTTGAAATATCCGGCTGGGCCAAGAACATCGGATCCGGCCAACCGAACTGCGCCATTTCCCTGCCGGTGGTGTTTCCCATGGCAATCGCGCGCACCTTGGGAACGCCGAATTGCCGGTGAAATGTCCGCACCGCCGAGGGCGCGGTGAACAGGACATAGTCGTGAGGTGAAAAACTGTCAACCACCTGTTGATCGACTTTTACTGAAATTGTCTCGTAACAGATCACCGGATAGTACTGGATTTGGCGCGAGGCGAGAAGATCGGCCGGATCGTAATTGATTTCCGCGCCCCGAGCGTACAAAACTGATTGGCCGGGGATCACGTGTCGGGCGACAAGTTCCTCAAAGAGGGCTTCCCCGTAGGCATGAGAAGAAATCATGGCCGGATCAATCTTCTGATCGCGAAGGGCTTCGGCCGTTTTTTCCCCTATGGCGGCGTATCTCAAATCAAGATAGTCCGTTCGTCCGAGCGCCTTACACCCTTCGACAAATGACCGCACTCCGGCGGCGCTGCTGACCACCACCCAATCCGGTGTTGCCGCCAGTTCCTGCGGCCAAAAGAAATCCACCCAACAGGTGTCAATGACCGGCACCGGCACTATGGTGATCCCGCGAGCGGCGGCGGTGATCGCCAGATCGCGAAGTTGCTCGGCGGATCGGGTAATACCTAATCGCATACAGTTTAGTTCGTGAGATCCCGGTAGGCCCGTGATAGAATCGTATCAACATCCGTTCCGGACACATCGACTCGCCGGGGCGGCAACCAGTTGTCGCCGTGACGAACGCCGAGAACCGCCTTAAGGCGATACCCGTTGTCGGTAATTTCACCAAGCACTCCAAGCGGGAGCGAACAGCCGGAGTCGAACATCGCCAGCAACCCACGCTCCAACCTGGCTTCAAGCTCGGCCCGAGGATCGTTGAGATGCGAAACGATAGACCCTATCTCCGAGTCGTTGCTCCGAATCTGAATGCCCAGTATCCCCTGCGCCGGAGCGGGCAGAAAGGTCTCGGGGGAAAGATAGATTACCTCGAGATCAGACAGATCGAGTTCGAGCCGTTCAATTCCAGCCGCGGCAATGACAATGGCGTCGTACTTTCCTTCGCGCAGACGATTGACTCGCGTGGGCACGTTCCCGCGCAACTCGGCGATCTGCACGTTTGGATTGAGCGCCGCCACCTGGGCTTTGCGTCGGGCCGCGCTGGTTCCCACCACGGCACCGGCTTTCAGCGGCAGGGCGCCGTCGCCGGCTTTGCGGTCGCGGCGTATGACCAGAAGTTCGCGCCGGTCCACGCGAAAACCAACGGCGCCGAGCTTCAGACCGGCCGGCTGGGCTGTCATCAAATCTTTGAGCGAATGCACGGCCAGATCGATCTCGCCGTTCAACAGGGCATCTTCAAGCTCCTTCGTAAAGAATCCCTTCCCCTCCATCTGGTCGAACGCCACCGTGTCGAGTTTGTCGCCGGCTGTCTTGATGATCTTGATACTAATTTCGTGCTTGCACAGGGCAGTCAGGTGCGACCCAATCAAATTGGCCTGATACAGCGCGAGGTCGGAGCCGCGAGAACCTATAACGATTTGTCCGGGCATAGTCAGACCGCCACGCGGCGAGGTTTCGGCGATTCCTCATCGGTTGAAGCGGGAGCTTCGGCGCTGTTCCCGGCGAGATGGTCGGACAGCAGGCGCGCCGGCAAAAATGACGAGTGGCTGATAAGTTTCTCAACCAGTTCCGAGACCGCCTGCCGGTCATCTTCCGACAGCGAGCGGAGGCGACGGTCAAACAGGTCGTTCAGGGCGCGACGCGCCATCTGGAGCGATTCCTCCCGGCACTGGTGAAAGAGCGGCTTCATCGTGACCTGGACTTGTCCGGCAAAGTATTTCGAGACCTCCTCGCGCACGATATCGTTGGCTTTTCCGGCCTCGACGAATTTCTCTCGAAGATTCCGGTTGCCGGCCACCTTGAGCGACGGAATATCAACCACCCTGATATGGGCGTGCGACGCGCATTCGGAGGCGAAATCGCGCGGCACAGCCAGATCGACGCACAAAACCGGTTGGTCGGTCCGGGTCAGGCAGTGACAGAAGACCTCATCGAACAATGCTTCGGGAGCGGCCGTGGCTGATACAATCGCCTCCACTCGCGGAGGCGTCGCCCGAAACTCATCCAGCGACATAAAAGGCGAATTGAACGACTCGGCGACCGGCCGTATCGCTTCCACCGTTCGATTGACGAACAGCAGATCGCCAAAACCCGCCTCAGTCAGATAGGCGGCCATTTTGCGCGTCATGGGTCCGGAACCGACCAGTGCAATCCGCGCCGCCTTGGTCTCTCCCAAATGTTCGCGTATCGCCTCGAAAGCCAGCGAGGCCATCGACACCGCCCCAGCGCCGATATTGGTTTCGCGACGCACCCGCTTGGAGGCCAAAAGCGCCTTCGAAACAACATCTTCCAGCGTCGGGCCGCATACGCCGCATGCCTGTGCCTGGGTCAACGCTTCGCCCAACTGACCCGCAATCTGCGTCTCCCCCACGACCACGGACTCAAGCGAAGATGCCACCCGGAACAGGTGTCCCACCGCCGCCCGTCCCTGAAAAGTGAAAAAGTCGTTGGGGAAAAAGCTGATATCTTTGGTGTGGCGAAAGAAGAAATCAATGAGTCTGTGCAATATCTGTGCGGAGTGAACCTGGCCGGAGGTAGTAAACAAAAACTCCACCCGATTGCAGGTCGACAGGTACACCAGTTCGTTGACCTTGAGACACTTCTTGAGTTCGGGCAATACCCGGCCAACCTCATCGCGGTTTATGGTAAGCCGCTCCAGAAGGGCCGTATTCTGTTGCCAAACCGACGTGCCTATCAGACCGAGGTGGTGTCGAACGGGAAGTGCATTCATAATGTACTCAGGGTGTCTCTTTCGTTTGACGCCTAAGTAGCAGCAAAGAGGATTTTTATTGTCATGCAACTGTCATGGGCTTGTGAAAAATGTAACGAATGAGCGATGAAGCGCTGATAACCAATATGAGAAAGTATGTGTTTAGAAATGCCCGAACGAAAGGAGAACCCTAACCGATTATCTCATACAAAGATACATCACCGTTCAGATCGCGGCGCAAATATGGGATACGGTGTTCAACACCGGAGTTTCAGATCGAATGAGGCACAGCCCAATCGAGCTTATGTTACCTCAACTCGGCTCGTTCACTGAACTCAGTCTCTTCTTGTCCCGATTGATCTGCCACAACCGCCAGTAAGTGTAAATGACCGGGATAATCTCAAGCGTTAGAAACGCTGAACTGATCAGTCCGCCGACCATCGGGGCGGCGATTCGTTTCATCACATCGGCCCCGGAGCCGGTCGCCCACAACAGCGGCACCAGACCGATCATCATCGTGCCGACTGTCATCAGTTTCGGCCGTACCCGCATGACGGTGCCTTCCATGTGCGCCCAGATGATGTCATTCAGGTCGCGGATCTTACCCGCCCGCTTGCGTTTTTCGTACGCATGGTCCAGATACAGAATCATCACAATCCCCGTTTGCGCCGCCAGTCCCACCAGCGCAATAATCCCGACCAACGTCGCCGTTGAATAGTTGTATCCGAGGAAATACATCAGCCAGATCGACCCGACCAGGGCAAACGGCACCGAGGCCAGCACGATCAATGTTTCTGTTATATTGCGGAAATTCAGATACAGCAGAATAATGACCAGAATGAATGTGATGGGGATGACGATCTTCATCCGCTTGGCCATGACTTCCATCAGTTCGTACTGCCCGGTCCATTTCAGATAGTAACCCGGCGGCACCGCAACTTCTCCCTTGACCGCCTCCTTGGCTTCCTTGACGTAACTGCCGATATCGCGCTTGTTCTGATCCATATCGATATAGACATATCCAACCAGCATGCCGTTCTCGTCACGGATCATCGGCGGGCCGCTGGTGATCTTTATGTCCGCCAGTTGACCGAGTGGAATCGAGGGACTCCCTTCCGGCCCCGGGAACGACCCTCCTTCGGCGCTCGGCATGCCGGTCTGAGGCATTGCGGGCGGCATACCCGACGGGCTCATCGTGTTCATACTTCCGGGGAAGGGCGCATCGCCGGGAATGCTTGACCCGCTGTTTAGCTTGTCCATTTGCGCCAGTTGGATTTTTTCGAACACCGCCCAATCGACCGACGCATCATTCGAAGCCAAGACCGGCGAGGTGTACTCTTGCGGCGCGGGCAGAGCGCCCATTCCGGGCGCCTTACTCGACGAACCGCCGCCGGAACTTGAAGGTAAAGGCACCAGCACTTGCTTGAGCTTGTCAATATTGTCGCGCAGGTCGCGCGGATAACGAACGTTAACCGTAAACCGGTTTCTCCCCTCGACCGTCATTTCGATCGGCATGCCGCCGATGGCCGTCTCAATCACATCCTGCACGTCGCGTATGGTCAATCCGTAACGGGCAATCGCGTCGCGGTTCGGAATAATATCGATATAGAACCCGCCGGTGTTGCGGTCGGAGTAGACGCTTCGCGTGGCGGGAATTTTGGACAATGACTTCTCAAGCTCCACGCCGATACGCTCGATCTCCCCCAGGTCCTTGCCGAAAATCTTCACCCCGATGGGCGTGCGGATACCCGTCGACAGCATATCGATTCGGGTCTTGATCGGCATGGTCCAGGCGTTGGTCCACCCCGGCATCTGCATCGCCGAATCGAACTCGCTGATCAGTTCCTTCCAGGTAATCGCCCGCTCATCCGGCCAGATCAGTCGAAACGGCGGCTTGACCGCGTCCGGCATCCAGCCGGAGTACCAGCGATGTTCCGGCACTTTTCTCCATTGTTCCGTTGGTTTCAGTTGGACGACCGTCTCAAGCATACTCAGCGGCGCCGGATCGGTGGCCGTTTCGGATCGTCCTGCTTTGCCGAACACACTGACCACTTCCGGAAACTGACGGATCACCCGGTCCTGATACTGCATGTACTGCTTGGCCGCTTCGATGGAGATATTCGGGAAAGTGGTCGGCATATAGAGCACATCCCCTTCATTCAGTGGCGGCATGAACTCCGAGCCGATTTTCGGGATCATCGGAATCGCCGAGATGATCGCGGCAATGCCGATCGCCACGGTCGTCTTCGGATTGCGCAACGCGACAAAGACGAATGGTTTGTACAGCTTGATGATCCCCCGCGAAATCGGATGCTTGGACTCCGGATGCACTTTGCCGCGCAGGAAGGTCACCATCAGGGCGGGCGCAATCGTAATCGCCGTCACCGCGCCGAAAAACATGGCGAACGTCTTGGTGTATGCGAGCGGTTTGAACATCCGCCCTCCCTGCCCGGTGAGGGCGAAGATCGGCAGGAAGGCGATGGTAATAATGAGCAGTGAGTAGAAAATAGACGGCCCGACTTCCTTGGCGGCGGCGATAATTACTTCAGTGCGGTTGGCCGACGGCGGCGACAGCTCAATTTTCTTGTGAGCATTTTCCACCAGCACAATGGCCGCATCGACCATGGCGCCGATTGCGATGGCTATCCCCCCCAAACTCATGATATTGGAGTTGATCCCCAGAAAATACATTGGCACGAACGCCAAGCCGACCGCGATCGGCAGGGTGATAATCGGTACCAGCGAACTCTGAAAGTGCAGAAGAAAGAGGAATATGACCAGGGCGACTACAATGCCTTCCTCTATGAGCGAACCCTTGAGCGTATGAATGGCGCGATCAATCAGCGAGCTTCGGTCATACATGATGCGGAGTTCGACGCCTTTGGGAAACGAAGGCGCAATTTCGGCAATCTTCGCCTTGACCCGCTCGATCACGGCCTTCGCATTCTCGTTGTACCTCATAACAACCGTACCGCCGACCACTTCACCGATACCGTCGAGCTCAGCCACTCCGCGGCGAATATCCGCCCCAAAGCTCACGGTTGAAACATCGCCCAGTAGAATCGGTGTGCCCGATGGCCCCGTGCCAAGACCGATTTTTCTGATCGCATCCAAGCTCTGAATATATCCCTGTCCGCGCACGAAATACTCGCGCTCGGTGAGCTCGATCACCCGCCCGCCGACATCGGCGTTGCTCTGACGAATGGCGCGCGTGATGTCGCCGATCGTCAGTCCGTACCCGCGAAGCTTTTGCGGATCGATCTCAACCTGATATTGCTTTTGATACCCGCCGATCGATGCCACCTCCGCCACGCCGGGCACCGAGGCCAGCGCATACCGAAGATCGAAATCCTGAAAGGTGCGCAGGTCGGCCAGATCATGCTTGCCGGTCGTGTCCACGAGCGCGTATTGAAAAACCCAGCCCACCGACGAGGCATCCGGCCCGATCGTCGGCGTCACACCCGTCGGAAGTTTCTGCTCGAACTGTTTCATGTATTCGAGCACCCGGCTCCGCGCCCAGTAGATATCGGTTCCTTCGTCGAAAATGACATACACAAACGACATCCCGAACATCGAAAACCCGCGCACGGCCGACACTTTTGGCGCCGCCAGCAAGGAAGTCACGATTGGATAGGTCACCTGATCTTCAACCAGATCAGGGCTCCGCCCCATCCACTCAGAGAAGATTATGACCTGGACATCGGAAAGATCGGGGATGGCATCGACCGGAATATTGGAAATCGAATACCAGGCCCCGAACACGGCAAAGATCGTCCCGATCAGGACCACCATTCGGTTGCGTGCGGAGAAGTCGATTATTCCCTGTACCATGGCTTACCTGTCCGTCACTTTCCGTGGCCGGCGTGCGGATTGGCCGCCGCGCCGCCCATGCCCGAGATCGCCGCTTTCAGACGACTTTCCGAATCAATCAGAAAGTTGGCGCTGGTGACTACGGTTTCTCCCTCGTGCACACCTTCCAGAATTTCGATACGGTCGTCACCGCGTATTCCGACTTTCACCCGACGCGGCACGAAGTGGGTGCCGTTCTGGACTACAAACACGTATTGTGTTTCGCCGCCGTCGAGAAGAGCATCCTCCGGAATCGTGAGTCGATCCGCGCCGGCATCATTGATTGATACCGAGGCGTACGTTCCGGGGCGGAGCTTTTGCCCGTGATTAACAATGTCGAGTCTGATCCGGGCCGTTCGGGTGCGATCCGACAGCGTGGGATAGATGAAGGCAACTTTGGCTTCGAATTCTTCCCCCGGAACCGACTCGGTGCTGACCGTAGCAGTCTGCCCGACGTGAATATTCGCTAAATCCTGTGCGTAGACATCAGCCAACAGCCAGACAGCGGAGGGATCAGCCAGCGTGTAGAGCGTACCTTCCGACGAGACATACTGACCGTCCTGCACATATTTCCCCCAGACATACCCGGTGATCGGACTGCGAACAATGAGTTCCGCCAACGGAACGCCGGTTGAATCCATGGCGGCGATATCCCGGGCCGAGGCGCCCAGAAACATCAGCCGATATCGTGAGGCCTCCAACAACTTGTTTCGCATGTTGACCACCGACGTATCGGACGAAGCCCGCCCCGCCGCCGTTCGCGCCTGCACATATTCCTGCGAGGCGGTGAAAAGGTCCTGGCTGTACATTATCAATAGCGGTTGTCCCTGAGTAACGGTGGCTCCGGTTTCGACGACCATCGCCTTGGTGATCCAGCCGCTACTCCTTAAGTGCACGTGCACGAGCCGGGTCTCATCCGGCGTCACATATCCCGTCAGTCTTTTCGAAATCGCCAGACTGCGGCGTTCAACCTTAGCCGTGCGCACTCCTATTAACTGCAATCTTTTCGGCTCGATCGTAACCTCGGACAGTCCCGGCACGCCCGAGCTGTCGCCCATCACCATCCCCGGTTCGTGCTTCATCGTGGTGTCCGGAGCTGTCACAAGTTCGAGATTCATACCGCACTTCGGGCATTTGCCCGGATGATCGGAGATTACTTCCGGATGCATCGGACAGGTATACTGCCCCGGCTTGGCCATCACCATCGTGCTGTCATGTCCTTCATGTCCGGATGCCTGCGAACCGACTGCCTTGGCGCTGTCGCTACCGATCGGCACCAGGTTCATTCCACAGATGGGACATTCGCCGGGCTGACTGCTCACGTAAGTCGGGTGCATGGGGCAGTGATACATGACAGCGGCCTTGTCGGCCTGCGCCCACGGCGTCACCCCGAAATATGACAGCACCATCGTCAGGGCAAACAAGCTCATGCCGACGAGAATCACCCACCGGACAATTCCCATGGTGTGCGTCAACGGCGGAGCTTCCTCTTCCCCCTCGTGCATCGGTTCATGCTCGTCGGGAACGTGCGGGTTGATCTGGTCGGTCATCGGTCTATCCTCGCCTTCTTACTATCGTTCATTTTGAGGGCCGCTTTCCCATGTCCCGGCGTCTGTTATATACCGTGTGACCTCGACCAGCGTCCGGCCCAGTTCGTTGGCCAGATCGTTGGCGGTGATTCGGTCGCGATTGATCGCCAGTGCATAGGTCATCAGCGTCACAAACGAAGTGCGGTTGTTGACATACCCCGCCTGCGCGGACTGGTAAGCGTCCTCCGAAGCCGGAATAATTCGGTCGGTGTACATCTCCACGCTCTTTTGCAGACGCTGTGCGCGCGAATAAAGATTGAGCAGTTCGGCCTCGATGTCACGACTCAATTGGTTTGCTTCGGCCTCGGTACTTTTCTGCATCGCGTCCATCGAGCGCGCCATCGTGCGCTGTTGCCGGCCGGAAAAAATCGGCAGAGAAAGATTAGCCCCGAAATTGACCATGTTATCGCGCTTCTGTTCCGTACCATCCATCAATAAATCAAAACCCGACCGAATCCCGTAGCTGGCCGAGAGACCAAGCATCGGCCATTGCATGCGCCGCGATGATCGAGCCGACAGCGAGTAGCTCTCGGCCTGACGCCGTAATCGCTGGAGGGGAGGGTAATGCTCTTTGGCCGCGTTCACCCACACCTCGGCTGATTCAGGAATCTGCTCCGGCGATGGTGGCGCCAATTCCGGAACTGAAGCGCGCGGGTCCACGCCTCGAAGACTGTTCAGCGCCCGCTCCGAACTTTCCACCTGCTGTTGCGCCGAAAGAATCGATGACTCCAGCCGCCAGAGATCGGCCTGCGACGCCAGGACCTCGTCCTGACCGGCTTGATTGGCGCGCAGTTTGCCGGTGCTCGACGTTATGATCTGCTCGAATAATCCTCGCTGATCCTGCAGATTCTGCAAATTCAGGCGACGGTAATGCAGGTCGAGGTACGCCGATTTGGCGGCGGTGACCAGATCAATTTCGGTACCGCGTCGTTCCTGCGCCGAGGCCTCGACCTCGGACCGCGCCGCTCGTTTTGCCAGTCCCTTTTGTCCCGCATACGGGATGTTCTGACTCAGCCCAACCATCTTCATGGTCATGGGATCCATTTTGAAATCAAAACTGGTTGGCAGATTCTGAACTCCGAGCATGAGCATCGGGTCATCCCACGCTCCTGCAATCCCGACTCGTTGCTCCGCCGCTTCTTGCATGTAGCGGGCCGCCGCGATCCGGTCATTGTGTTTGAGCACATCCGCCACCACCCGGTCAAGCGTCAGCGTGTCGTGCACCTGGGCCATCACCGGCATGGCGCCGAGCCACCCGGCGATGATCAGCAAACTGATCATCACAATCTTGGGGACACGGACAACGCGCGTGCGCACGAACCTCACTCCTTGAATCATTTCAACGTATCTCATTTGTATGTACACCATATGAAAGCCCGGTGCCAAATCGGGTGGCCTTCGCGTCCGAACATACTAGAGGAGACGTATCCTCTTTGTTGACAGGCGATTACGTAACACTTCCGACCGTTTTATGATTGCCGCCGCCGCTGGAGTTGAACAAGATAAAAAACAGATATTGAAGACTATTCCCGCTGACTGTAGAATATTCTCCAGTTTCTGGAAATTGTCGAATCGCCGGCGGCGGGGTCGGCCGAACCGACAATCGAAACGCTATCACCAGCGCCAAAACGTCAACGGGTCGGGAGATACTCCCAACCCGTCATCAGAGATATGAAACCTCGATCTTAGAAATTCATGCGTAGCGTGAAGAACTGATTGTCCGTGAAGGTATCAGTCTGGGTCCAGGCATATTCAAATGTCAGTTTCGTCCCGCCCAGCGGGACGGTCAGCCCTCCACCCAGCGAAAGACCGTAAATGTAGTCGGGTTGCTGGGAGTAGTTGTATCCGGCGCGCAGGAAATACTTGTCATTGTACGAGTATTCCGCGCCACCCTGCCAACGATCGCTGGAGAAATTGTTTGACACAAAATTGCCGGCCAATGTCACCTGGTTTTTATCCTGTGAATACACGGGATACGCCAAGCCGATATCGAGATGGCTCGGCATCGAGAACGAAGCCGCCTGCAACGACACCCGTCTTTGCCCGGCCGCTAGATAAGCTCTGTCAAACCCCGCCCCACTGAACTTCATGTCCGGGCCGACGTTTTTGAAGGCAATGCCCATCTGGACGCCGTGCCACTTGGGGTCAAACGTGATACCGAAATCGAAAGCCGTGCCGCTGGCGCTGACCTCGAAAATCCGTTCACTCACCCAGAAAGCGTTCACACCCAATGCCACGTTGGCCGTGAGTTGGCGCGCGAAAGTCACGCCGATTACCGACAGGGTCGGAGAATAAATACGGCCGGTGCCTTCCGGCGACTGGACCGTTGTTTCCTCCATGTCGCCAATGCT